>NZ_JACSMC010000041.1:0-20878 GCF_018618435.1 Exiguobacterium sp. s150
GTTCGTCCTGAGCCAGGATCAAACTCTCCAAAGAATTTGATATAGCTCTTGAAATGACGAAGCTTGCGCTTCATTCAAAAATTTAAAACATTTTTTTGCCTCATCGTTCAGTTTTCAAAGTTCGTCTGCCGCTCTTGGCGACTAAATGATAATAACATTTATCACTTTTAACTGTCAACAACTTTTCTCACGTTTGTGTGAGCGTCGCTGGCAACAGAGATAACTATAGCATCTACTTGTTCAATCTGGCAAGCATTATTCTAAAAAAACTTCAAAAAGTTTTTCGCCTCAGATTTCGACCTTTCAAAACTCTCCTTAGAGAACGAAGAGGAAATAATTCCCTCTTATCGAATACATCATTTATAATCAATTTCTATGACGAAAGGTGAACTCTTTATGCAACAGCTACGACCGAAACAACGTTCGGCCTTGCGCATCTTCGCCGGCACCCAAGTGTACACAATCCAACGCCGGCTTACATGGCTGTTCGACGGCAGAAAATATGCATCAAAACAGATGAACAACCCTCTTCCTTATTTGATTCACAAACATCGCACGCCGCTCTATCGTAAATTGCGCGATGTAGACATAGAGATGCAACAGAACAAAGTTCAAAATCTCAAAATCGCAATCCAGCGATTAAACGGCCTCATCATCGAACCAAAAGACGTCTTTTCCTACTGGAAAGCAATCGGGCGACCCACAAAACGAAAAGGTTATGTAGAAGGGATGATTCTCCACTACGGCAAAGTGACAAGTGGAATCGGCGGTGGTCTTTGTCAATTGTCCAACTTGATATATTGGATCACGCTTCACAGTCCACTCACCGTAACCGAACGTTATCGCCATAGCTATGACGTGTTCCCCGATTCAAGACGTGACCAACCTTTCGGCAGCGGAGCGACTTGTTCCTATAACTACCTCGACTTACAAATCACAAACCAAACCGAACAAGCGTATCAGTTACTTCTATATATAGAAGGAGATGGTCTCGTCGGGGAATGGCGTTCTGCCACCCCGGCCGTTGTCTCCTACAAGATCTATGAAGAAAACCACCATTTCACGAAAGAATGGTGGGGCGGGACGATCCGACATAACCAAATTTTCCGAGAGGTCAATTCTCTTGACGGCATCCTGCTCCGCAACGAATTCATCACAGAAAACCATGCGCTCACCATGTACGACCCTTTCCTACCTGAAAATACGGCATACAAAAAAAACGACTCGTAATGAGCCGTTTTTTGTATGCCGTTTATGCGTGAGGCAAGAACATGAAGTATGCAAGGAAGATGACGAGCATCCCGTACATGATCGGATGAATCTCCCGCGTCTTGCCCTTTGCCATCATCATAAGTGGATAGAGGATAAATCCAAGACCGATCCCCGTCGCGATTGAAGAGGTGAGTGGCATCATCAAGATGGTCATGAAGGCCGGGATGGCAATCTCAAGTTTCTTCCAATCGATGTCGAGTAAAGCAGAAGCCATCAACACACCGACGATAATGAGTGCCGGTGCCGTGACAGGCGCCGTTACAACTGCAAGTAATGGTGAGAAGAAGAGTGCGAGACCGAAGAAGAGTCCTGCAAAGATGGCCGTAAGCCCTGAGCGACCACCAGCCGCAACACCAGCCGATGACTCGACGTAAGACGTCGCTGTCGACGTGCCGAAGATTGCACCTGCCACTGTCGCTGTCGAATCCGCCATGAGCGCCTTGCTAGCACGCGGAACTTTGTTGTCTTTCATGATTCCCGCTTGGCGCGCAACCGCCACGAGCGTACCAGCCGTATCAAAGAAATCGATGAAGAAGAACGTCAAGATGACGACAAGCATTTGAATCGTGAAGACGTCCGCGAAGTTGATGAACGCTTGACCGAACGTCGAAGACATGCTCGGCGGCATTGAGACGACATCTGAGATCGCCGTCGGTGTCGGAACGAGGTTGAAAATCATCCCGACAATCGCCGTTAAGAGCATCCCGATGAAAATCCCGCCTTTAATGTTACGGACCATCAAGAGCGCCGTGACCACAAGACCAAACACAGCTAAGAGTGTCGTCCCTGTGCCGAGTGCACCGAGCCCGACGACAGTCGCTTCATTCGAAACGACGATTCCTGCATTTTTGAGGCCGATGAATGCGATGAAGAATCCGATACCGGCTGCGACCGCCATTTTGAGCGGGGCGGGAATCGCATTGACGATCGTTTCGCGAATTCCTGAAAGCGTCAAGACGATGAAGAAGAGTCCTGAGACGAGGACACCCGAGAGAGCCGTCTGCCACGGGATCCCCATGCCGATCACGACACTGTAGGCGAAGAAGGCGTTGAGCCCCATGCCCGGTGCGATGGCGATCGGATAGTTCGCGAAGAGGCCCATCGTCACAGATCCGACTAAGGCGACAAGGCCGGTTGCGACAAAGATGGCACCGGTATCCATTCCCGCTGCCCCGAGGATGTTCGGGTTGACGAATAAAATGTACGCCATGGCGAGGAATGTCGTAAATCCTGCGACGAACTCCGTTTTTACGTTCGTTCCAAGTTCATTTAACTGGAAAAAGCGTTCAATCCGGCTTTCTGGTTGTTGTTGCGTTGGTTCTTGCTTGAGCTGTGTGCTCATTGGTTTTCCTCCTTGGCTCGCCGTAAACGAGAAAAGGTCCCCGGCAAATGACCGAGGACCCCACGCGAAACATACGGGGACAGACGTCCCCATCTATGTCTCGCCGTAGTGAAATCATTTAAGGTGATTTCGTAGAGACTCTCGGGCCATATTCCCGACATTATACGGCAAATTTAATTTGAATTGTTCGGATATAATAAGAACGTTTCTATCGTACCAGCGTCATTCGTGCATGTCAACACAAATAACGGATTTTAACGTTTTATTAATCCTTAATGTTCGGTTTTAGACTAATTACTCCCACTCGATCGTTGCCGGTGGCTTCGATGTGATGTCATACAGCACGCGGTTCACGTGGCTGACCTCATTGACGATACGGACCGAAATTTTCTCGAGCACGTCCCAAGGAATACGTGCCCAGTCCGATGTCATCCCATCGATTGACGTGACGGCACGGACGCCGACCGCATAGTCGTACGTACGCTCATCACCCATGACCCCGACTGAACGGATTGGTGTAAGGACAGTGAAATACTGCCAGATGTCACGCTCGAGTCCAGCCTTTTTCACTTCTTCACGAAGGATAGCGTCTGACTCGCGAACGATTTCAAGCTTCTCTTCCGTGATTTCACCGAGGACGCGAATCCCAAGACCCGGTCCTGGGAACGGTTGGCGCCAGACGATGTAGTCTGGAAGGCCAAGTTCAGTACCGAGTTCACGCACTTCATCTTTAAAGAGCGTGTTGAGCGGCTCGATGAGTGTGAAGTTCATGTCTTCCGGAAGGCCACCGACGTTATGGTGCGACTTGATCGTCTGCGCCGTGTCTGTTCCGCTCTCGATGATGTCCGTATATAGCGTCCCTTGGGCAAGGAAGTCCATATCGACGAGTTTAGACGCTTCTTCGTCAAACACGTAAATGAACTCGTTGCCGATGATTTTCCGTTTTTGTTCCGGGTCAGAGACACCAGCGAGCTTCGCCATGAAGCGGTCGCGCGCATCGATTTTAATGACTTTCATGTTAAAGCCGTCCGCGAACGTCTTCATGACACTGTCCGCTTCGTTTTTACGGAGCAGACCGTGGTCGACGAACATACATGTCAACTGATCGCCAATCGCACGATGAACGAGCGCCGCGACGACCGATGAGTCGACACCTCCAGACAAGGCACAGAGCACTTGCTTGTTCCCGACGATTTCACGAATCTTCTCGACTTCGATGTCGATGAAGTTCTCCATCGACCATTCGCCTTTTGCACCACACACTTCGTAAATGAAGTTTTTCAAAATTTCATTCCCGTGCTCCGAATGACGGACTTCCGGGTGATATTGAACTCCGTACATCTTCAACTCGTCGTTCTTAATCGAAGCGACCGGACAAGACGGGTTCGTCCCGTCAACGACAAATCCTTCTGGCGCTTCCATGACGAGGTCGCCGTGGCTCATCCAGACGGTATGCTCGACCGGGAGTCCTGTATAGAGTGCCGAGGCTTCCGGTGTCGAGAAGAGTGTCGCTTTTCCGTATTCACGGTGTGCCGCCCGCTCGACACGTCCACCAAAGTGGTGCGTCATGAGCTGCATGCCGTAGCAAATTCCGAAGATTGGGATACCGAGTTCGAAAATTTCCGGGTCGCAACGGTATGCGCCTTCCGCATATACGCTGTTCGGTCCACCTGAGAAGATAATCCCAGCCGGGGCGAGCTCACGAATTTCTGCAGCGGTCATCTTGTGCGAATGAAGCTCACTGTATACACCAAGGTCACGCACACGTCGCGTGATGAGCTGGTTGTATTGTCCTCCAAAGTCGAGCACCAAAATCATCTCTTGTTCCAACATCTTCACAAAACCTCCACCTTTCTGCCTTCATCTCAAAAAAAAGGACGAGCCTCTCCCACGGATTTACCAAACCGAAGAAGAAGCACGCCCAATTCTTTGTATACGAAACGTGCTCCTTCATAGTCGGTCCATTACGGTGGTCCGGTAGAGACTCTCGCGCCAATTCACGAGTATATACGAAGGAATGCATTGTTCAATTATCTAACTAATGCGTCTATCTTACTGTATGCGCCTTGTCACTTCAACTCATAATTCGGCGAATCATGATTTTCCAATATTCTTTATATTTCGAATTCGGTGGTTGATCCGCATACACCGTCTGTTCAAACAAACGAGTCAAGCGAGTCATTTCTTCGGATTCATAGTAGGCGTCGACTTCCTTCGCAAGTTCGGACGGCGTCCGACCGTCAACCTTGAATCCCGCTGCTCGCAGTCGTTTCATCAAGTAGCGTTGCATCGCGACGAGTGACGACTCGCTAAGTGGACGGCGTATCCACCACTCGACCATGACAGCCCGTTCGACCGCTTTCCGGTTCCAGACGAGTAAGGCAACCGCGAAGACGATCAGTACCCAGCCCCATACCGGGATGCGACGTGCTTCTTCCGGAAGCTCGCCCGTTGCGACATCGTCAATCGCGATATCTTCTTGCGGGCGGTTCGTCGGTTCGTTATCGTTATTGGCTTGCGGGTCGTTCGCGACAGGGTCCGAACCCGTGTCCGTTTCCGTCTCGACTTGAAGCAAGTTGGCGTCCGAAAAACTAATCGTCGCTTCGAGCGGGACCCAGCCCGCGCCTTCGACAAAGTATTCAATCCATGAGTGGGCGTGGCGGTTCCGGACCGTATACTCGGTCTCCCCTTGAATCACCCCACGCGCATCGCCCATCGTAAAGCCTTTCACCCAGCGCGTCGGTACGCCATTTGCCCGGAGCAAGACAGCAGCCGATGTCGAGAAGTTGTCGCAATATCCGAGTTGCGTATCGAACAAGAACTGATCGACGTAGTCCGTGTCACCTTCCGGAATGGCGACGTCTTCCGTGTTATACTCGAACGCACCGTTTCGGAAATACGCTTGAACGGCTTGTGCTTGCTCGAAAGGCGTCTCACTGTCGGCCGTGATGTCCGTTGCCAAGTCGCGGACTCGGTCTGGGAGCGAATCCGGTAGTTGGAGGTACGCTTGTTGTTCTTCATCCGTCAACGTCGTCACCGGTTCATTTAAATTGAGCTGATCTTCCGTGAACGACGGGACGCTATAACGCAACTGAATCGTCCGCGGCGTTGCCTGATTGTCGTTGTCGAACACGATTTTTCCGGAAGGTCGGATGTGAACCGTCTCGTTCGGGAATTGTTGCTCGATATCTCCGACACGGAACTCAGTCCCGCTCTCGGTCTCGACTGCTTGCGGATACTCTCCGCCATACGGGACGAACGTCTCGCGCCGGTCGAAGCGAAGCAACGCCTGTTCCGGCGTCGTGTCGACGTCCGGGTCGACGAGCTGCCCACGATTGAAATTCGAATCGAGGACGGGGGATTCCACCCAGCCTTTGCCGGTATAAATTTCTTTCGCCTCAATCCGCCAATAGCGGGCCGGGACACCGCGTGTGATGAAGACGATGCCGTCATCTTGTTCGAACGGACCACCGAGTTGTTCATCATTCACACCATATCCGACACGGCCTGTGCCCGACTGGCCTTCATTGACGGCGTTTTGGAAACTTGTCGTGATGCGGTCGGACCAATCGCCGTCAAGCGTCGGTGAGACACTCGCGAGCGCCAAGATGACGGTGGCGAGCAAGGCGATGCTCACGTAGCGGACGAGCGATTTGCTCGGCCGTTTCGCAAGATCCGTAACAAATAAGAGGAAGAGCGACGCCAAAATCGCGAGAACGATTTGTCCTTCGCCATCATATAGCGTCCACGTGTCGAAGTAGGCCATCAAGCCGAGCGTCGAGACGATCATCCCGAGGACAAATCCATAACTCGGATACGTCCGTCCGACGAGAATGGCGAACAGTACCCCAATGAGCGCCATCGCCGAGAAGAAAATCGCCTCTTCCGGCAACGCTCCGCTGAGCACACCGCTCAAATCTTCGAGCCACAGTCCGAACCAATCGAAGAGACTGCCGTGATAGACGTACAACACGGCCAAGAAATTAAAGACGACGACTCCGATTAGTCCATACCAAGGCAAAAGACTCGCAAACATCGGGACGAGTAATAAGAAGTAGAACGGCCACGTCACGTCGAACGTCGTGCTACCGACAATCGGCTCGACCCAAAACGACAACAAATAGGCGGCGAGCGCCGTGTAAACGATCCGTTTGATCCATGCGGTCATGTCGTCACCTCGTTTGCTGTATAGAGGTGGTAGCTACCTTGTGTCTCATGCATGAGTTCGCGCACCCATTTCGTTTCGAACGGGCTGATCAAGATGAGATTACCGGACTGCTGCGGCAAGTTCCGTTTTACGCGTTCGACGAGACGCCCTTCCGCTTCCGGCGTCGCCGTCAACAAGTAATGACCAACGTCGGCGCTTTGGTCCGGCAGGTGGAACAAGCGAACTTGCTCTTCAATCACATAAAGTTCAAACGGCAAGTTCTTTCGTTCGAGCTGTCGGATCGCCCCGACGAGGAGCGACAGCGAGCGTTCGAACGCTTCTTCGTGACCGGCAGATGCGGACGGCACAAAGACGAGTGACAACTTTTTTTCCTGCTCTTGGTCGAACGTCTTCGTCATCAAGTTATCGCGCCTAGCGGACGCCTTCCAATCGATGCGACCGATGCGGTCCCCCGCTGCGTATTCGCGCACCCCACTCGTCGTGTTCGCGACTTCTGTATACGTCCGCGTCCGACGATACTGTTCGCCGCGACCGCCGACGTGTTCGTCACGCGGCAAATCAAACGGCAGTTCGGCCGGAGAGACTTCGACGACCGTCTCGAGCCGGAGCGTCCGGGTCCGGTCGAACAAACCGAACACGTCTCGCACGTGCAACTTCGTCCGGTCGAACACGTGAATGCCGCGCTTGATGTGGGCAATTTCATAATGGACCGTCTCTTTCCGGCGGAAGAAGCGGTCGACCGAGGTGATGATTGGTTCCGTTTCATCCGTCAAACGCTCGGGCGGCTGTTCTTCTAATGTGACGATGCCGACGAGGAACGGGTATTTCCGTTCGATTTGGAGCTCGACGTCCATCGTTTGTCCGGAGACGAGACGTTTCGTCGTGACACGGCGCCAGACGTTCGCGGCGGTGACGGGATAAATCATGAACAGCGTCCAGTAGACGGTCAGGACGAGAAATGACCACCAGAGCGTCGAGGCGACGATGCTGCCTTCGATGCGCGCGAACGCGTACAAGCCGAATGCCGCCGCCCAAACGAGGAACAGCTTCATCCAGTTTTTCATCCTTCTTTAACCTCACGATCCATCGGGACCGGCATCTCGTCGAGCCATCCTTTAATGAGTTGCTCGGCCGTCCGTCCTTTGTAACGGGCTTCGGCCGTCAACAACACCCGGTGTCCGAGGACGCTCGAGGCGAGCGCTTTGACGTCGTCGGGTAAGACGAAATCGCGGCCATGGATATAGGCCCATGCCTGAGACGCCTTCATGAGCGCAAGCGTCGCCCGTGGACTGCCACCGAGGTACGTGTTCGCATCATTCCGTGATTCATGGACCAACCGGACGATATACTGTTTGACGGCACTCGAGACGTGAACGTTTCGCACTTCCCGTTGCATCTGCTCGACTTCCTGTTTCGTGACGACGCTCTGTAACGCATCGAGCGGTTCAGTTTTTTCGAAGCGCGTCAAAAGGGATAACTCTTCATTGAAGGACGGATATCCCATCTCGATTTTAAGCAGGAACCGGTCAAGCTGGGCTTCCGGGAGCGGATACGTCCCTTCATGCTCAATCGGATTTTGCGTCGCCATGACGAAAAACGGAGATGGCAAAATCTTCACTTCCCCGTCCACCGTCACACTCCGCTCCGCCATCGCTTCAAGCAGCGCCGACTGGGTCTTCGGCGACGTCCGGTTGATTTCATCGGCCAAGACGATGTTGCCCATGAGCGGTCCCGGTCGATACTCGAACTCTTTTGTCTTTTGGTTATACATCGAGATCCCCGTCAAATCAGAAGGCAACATGTCCGGGGTAAACTGGACACGTTTGAACTCGAGGTCGATGGCACGGCTGAACGTACGGACGAGCATCGTCTTCCCGACGCCCGGGACATCCTCTAGCAAGACGTGCCCCCCGGCGAGCAGTGCCGTCAGGCTTTTCGCGATGACATCCTCCTTTCCGACGATTACCGTTTCGATGGCTTGAATGATAGATTGAACAGCTGGACGATAGGACATGGCCGACTCCCCTTTTTTCTCTTGTACACTACAATAATATAATTGAATGTTCTGACTTTATTGTGACACATCCGGCTAGTGGATTGAAAGAAATACAACGCCCCAATCGGCTATTCTTTCTTTACCCGAAAAAAGGCGCCCGACCTCGTCATGAGGCGGACGCATGGACCATTTATTTCGGACGTTCGATTTCGAACGTCTTGCCGAGTTCGGCGTAGAAGTTTCCGGCTAAGCGGCTGACCGGCGCCAATTTCGCCGCATCGATTCGCCCTGCTTCGTATAACGCGTTGTCGATATGAAAACGGACGACGCGGGCAACTAGTAAGTCGGCCGTCACCACGCCCTCGTGTTCAATCGGGACGTGATGGTGCAGGACACATTCCATTCTGATTTTCGCTTCGTTCACGCCTGGCGTCGCGATGACATCACTCGATGCAAGGGTGAACGACGTGCGGTCGAGTTCACTTTCGTCCGGACCGAGCGACGCGGCCGTCTCATTGACGAGGTTCACGTTCGTCTCGTCGACGATATGGATGACCAACTCTTCGGTCGCGACCGCGTTGCGCGCCGTGTCTTTCATCACGCCGTCTTTTCGCTGAATCGAGACTGAGACGAGCGGTGGGTGTGACGCGACGATATTGAAATAGCTGAACGGGGCCGCGTTCACAATCTCGCCGTTCCGAGTCGTGACGAAAGCGATGGGACGGGGGATGACGCTGCCGATTAAAAATTTATACGTATCTCGTTCAGTCAAGGCTAGTGGGTCGATAGAGAGCATAAGGCACCTCATTTCAAATTAGTTTCTTCTTTTAAGCTAGTCCCCGCTCCCCGTCCCTGTCAAACGAAAGCACATCGGAATGTGTAGCTTTCTAAAAATCGGGGTATATCGCTCTAGATAATGTTAATCGAGAAGACAGAGATCCTTGTATAGATTGGATGAATAGTTCAGTTTTCATGGAAGGAATCCTTTTGTATATTTCGAATTAGAGATAAATGATTTGGAGATGGTTTTTGGGATAAGGAAGGAAGTAGAGCGTATTATGGGCAAGTGGATTGAACAATTGAACAGTCGCCAAATTCTTAGCATCCTTTATGGAGTATGTATCATGAGTCTCGTCTTAACAGCGACCGGGGCATGGTTTGTCCGAGACAACAACGTTTCCCCTAGCGAGCTTTTGACACTGCGCTGGATTTGGATGGCCGGGTTAGTCATGTTTATTAGCGCAATCTTATTGATTGGGCGGCCTCTGATTAATCGAATGGCTTCGCAAAATGAACGCATGCGCGCTAAACACGAAGAGTTAGAACATGTGCTTCAGGCGTCGAAGCAGAACGAGACGAAACTACAGTATCGGAACGAACTGATTGAGGTGTTGGCTTCAAAAGAGTCACTCTTCGATTACTCATCGGTCATCGAAAAGATCGTCCTGTTGACCTCGGCCGAGTTCGGGGCGCTTCTCCTCGTCAAAGACGGTGAAATCAGTTCGGTCGTGCCAAAAGAGATGACCGAAGAGCAGCAGGAAAGTTTGAAGACGAAGTCGCTTCTATTGAAACGAGTGATGATTTCAAAGTTGCCGGCTGCGACTTCAAAGAAAGTCGCCGATGATTTGCATGAGTATCCGTACTATATTTATGAGACGGTCATCCCTGTCATGGACCCGTCTGACGACAAGATGATCGGGTGCTTGTACCTCGCACGTTACGATGAACAGTTCGATGCGAGTGAAAAGTCAGAGTTGAACGCCTTCGCGAACCAGCTCGCCATTTCGTTGTTGCGGATGCGTCTGTACCGTCAGATGCAACAAGACCGAAAAGAGACGGCACAATTGATCAATTCCGTGCGCGAAGCGATTCTCTACCTGAACTATGAAGAAGAATCGGTCGTCGGAAACCGCGCCTTCATCCGGATGTTCGATGACTTACAATTTGATTATCAAGGCTATGAGGAATTAGCTGACGTCAAAATCGATATCGAACAGTTGGCCGAACGTGTCGACCAACGTGACCACTTCATCAGCTATGTCGAGCACGTCTTCGACCGCAAACCACCAGAAGAAGGACTTTCAATCTCCCTTGACCAAGGCGACTGCTTCCTACAAGTGTATGCCGAGAGCATCTATCGCGACGGCAAGCTACACGGGACGATGCTCGTCTTACGTGACGTGACGGCGGAGACAGAAATCGACCGGATGAAGTCCGAGCTCGTCTCGACCGTGTCCCATGAATTGCGAACCCCGCTCTCGTCCATTTACGGATTCACGGAGTTGATGCTCGAGCGTGACTTGAAAGAGAGCCGTCGCGAGCTGTACTTGAAGACGATTCATGACGAGGCGAAACGACTCTCGTTCCTCGTCAGCGATTTCCTCGACCTTCAAAAGATGGAGGCCGGAAAGCAGACGTTCGAATGGGGACGGGTCGACTTATATGAACTCGCCCGTGACAGCATCGGTTTCTATCAAGAGACGACGGACGCTCACCACATTCATCTCGATGCCGATTCGACGCAAGACTTCACAATCGAGGCCGACCTCGAGGGCATGCGTCAATTGCTCGGCAATCTGCTGAGTAACGCCGTCAAGTATTCACCGGATGGCGGTAACGTCCTCGTCTCCCTCGAGCGGCTTGAAGGCCAAGTCGTCATGAAAGTCCGGGATAATGGGATCGGGATTCCGTCCTCAGCGTTACCAAACTTGTTCGGTAAATTCTATCGGGTCGATAACTCAGATCGCCGCAAAATCGGTGGGACTGGCCTCGGTCTTGCGATTTGTAAAGAGATCGCGAAAGCCCACGACGGACATCTGCATGTCGAATCCGTCTACGGGGAAGGCAGCACGTTTATTTGTGAACTACCGACTTCAAAAGAAGTCGTCCATCAGTGAGCGCGACCGGGACCACCCCGGTCGTGTTTTTTCAACTAGTTGCACTTTTATGAAGGTTTTTTTGACATAATCTAGAAAAAGACAAGTATTAGCGTAAAGCGGGAATGCGATGGTGACCTATGTGATTATTCTCCTACGCCACCGCCCGAAAAACCGCTATACTAAACAGGAAGAGATCGATACGATTGGAGGTCATGACGATGGACCATCGCGAACCACCGACGTTCTCAGAACTAGGTGACTTTAAACAATGGGGACGTTTCGACGTGACCGTTCCGTTGGCAGGCGGACAAACCGAATTTCAAGCTGCGGTGACGACAGTGCGGAAGCATATCCCACTCCGTCTTGGTGGCTTCTATATTATCGCGAACGAGGATGGGATTTTGCACAGCGGTTCCCATGACTCGAACTTGCAAAAGCATATCATCCACCTCTTGCAACAAGTCCATAACGGCCATGTCGAAATCGAGGCACTCCAAAAAGAACCGTATTGGACCGTCCATTACTTCACTACCCCTTGAGAGACGATTCGGGCGTCTCTTTTTTTTGCGTAAAAAAAAACGCTTCTCTGCATACAAACAGAGAAGCGTTTAATCCCATATTGACATAATCGTTATGGCTTTTTCATAGTATTCTGTAGATAATTTATACTTGCCATTTTTCCGCAGTTCTCTAGCTAACCATAAGGCATACTTATTGGTATAAAGATACTCGTCATAAGATTCAAAGTATTGAACAGCTTTTTTCAAGCTCTCAATTAGTTTTTCTTGATTATATTCACGATAATAATGCTTATAGATGTCAAAATGACGTGTAAACACTTCTAACCCTTCTGTCTCTTCTATTAATTGACCTCCTTTCTCCAACCATACGATTACACCTTCGCGGTCATCATGGTCTGAATAAACTTCGATTAACGAGAGTACACTAAATAATTTACTATTAATTTCAACTTTGTATTCGAAACTCTCAATAAAGTATTTTAAGGCTTTTTCTTTTTCTCCCAAGAGAGAATATATATCGCCCATATTATTGTAGAGCATCCCATAATAGTTTTTTAAATCCGTAGCACTAACAATTTTTATCGCTTTCTCATAGTAATTTAACGCGTCTGTATAGCGTTTGCGCCTCTTATAAGATAGTCCAATTATTAAATGGCATTCCACGATACGTTCAACGTAAAAATGTTCTTGAAAATACGAAAGTGCAAAACGTACATGTTCAATAGCTTGTAAAAAATCAGTGAATTTATAATACAAACCACCCATGATGTAACGAATATCTGCCATTTCCCAATCAGGAATATTAGACTTAGATAATGCTTCGTTTAATTCTTCGAGTAATTTTAATGATCCATCTCGTTCGTTTTTATGAAACATTTTTAGACTACTCATCACTGTGAATCTAACTCTATTATCAACGTCTAACTGATCCTCAATCCATCCGATTTCAGTTAGATATTTGCTGTCTCCATCAGGCATCATCCCAAATCGCGCTAAAGTCATCATCAAAGTTATATAAAGGTCCTTAGATTGTTTAACTACCGGGTTCGTAAGATACTTTTCCACTTCTTTCTGTCTACCTATATCTTTCCTAGTTAAGACAGCTTCTTTTAGAATTTCTCTAATCTCAGTTTTTACTTTTTCAACTTGCTCGCTAAAATCGAAATATAGAGGAACCTCGATATCTAATCTCTCAAAAATTAATTCTAGTACTTCTTCACTAGCCGAAGTTTGATTGTTTTCAATCTTACTTAAGTAGGAAACTGAACAAATCCCTCTTGCTAAAACAGACTGCTTAATGCCACGCCGCATTCGTTCCACTTTAATTAGGTTCCCGTAGTTATGTTCCATCTTGATAAATAGCTCCTTCGCCCTAATTTTACGTAGTTTTTTTAGTGCTTATGTCTTTAATATTATCGTTTCAGGAAAATTCGATTAAAAAATTAAGATATTTCAATGTTTTGACCGGTCGTTTTCCCAACCTATAACAGTTCGATGGTCTTACAATACATGATAAGATTTAACTAGTTAATAACTAATCAAATAGCTCGACTAGGCAGAAAGCTTCAATTCGATTCCACGAAATGAATTGCCACTCTTGGAGGTGAATACAATAGATGGGTAAATTAAATTTCTTGCTTGCTGAAGATTACATTAAGCCAAAGATATATTTCAATCCCAAACAGGGACCTGAATTCAAAACATCATATTCACTTACTGATCAAAATCAGTTCGAAGGTTTAGAGCATTTAACCCCGTTGTTGAATTCTTCTAAGGGTTTCATTCTCAATGCATTCCAGATCGATTACTATCAATTATTGCCTAGACTCATTGCTAGAACATTGAAAGAAAATCGTTCATATAAACAACTATACATTCTTGGCCCTGAACTGTCTCTTTCTATTCTAAAGCGCAGCTCAGTGACAGTCTACGAGAAACATTTTCAAGATTTTGGTTACATTAATGTGGAACATAATCAAAAAAATGTAATTAATCAGTGTTTAAAACTTTTAAAAGAAGGCCATATATTGTATATTTTACCTGAAGCATCAATTTGTTGGCGTCCAGAGCCATTAAAACATTTCGAGAATAAATTTACTCCTCTTTGCAGCACGTTACTCAGTCAAGAAGCAAATGTTCCTATATTATCTTCTGCTACAACGGAAGGTACGGACAAAGTTACTTTGTTCGCACCGAACATGCCTCAACAATATATAGGTGATTTCGAATTTAGAATTGAACAACAATCTGAATCAATCTACGCATTGCTAGAATCACCTCTTATTGAAGACTGAGTATCACACACCAGGAACTATCGCTTATCTATAAAAACTTATACAATCGGAGGAAAAATTCATGAAAAAAATTACAGGGTATTTCTTTATCGCTGCAGCACTCTTTTTACTAGGGAGCTCAATCAAGCCAGCATCTGAACAAGTTCCAAACTTTACTACGCTCGAAGTACAGACTCAAGAAGTCGCTGCAGACGAATTACCTAGATTGTTCAAAGTTGGAGAGTTTGCTAAAGCTGATACCCAAATCAAAAAATTTGCTGACGAACTTCCACGCCTTTTCTAATACGAGAGACGCCCTCAAGCGTCTCTTTTTTATACCTACTATTTTAAAAAAAGATAAATAAATTACATATTAACCTCCATTTTTTTCATGTTTCCTTATATAATAACGAGGACATGATGACAATTACATTTCGTCGTTGTCTCGTACATGATGCAGAAAAAAGGAGCGGATCCCGATTGAATACACCGAAACCATCTTGGCCTCTTAAACTACTCATTAGCTCATCCCTCGTCCTTACCGGGACGGCAGTCGTTCCGTTCAGCCTCTCCTCAACCGGATTAGACACGGGTCGTGTCGAGGCAGCCTCTACATACACCACGACGGCTAACTTGAACCTTCGAAAAAGTGCTTCGACTTCTGGGACGATCCTTTTGACGATTCCTTCAGGACGAAGCGTCACGTATCTCGGTACATACGGGTCTTGGTATAAAGTCTCTTACGGCGGACAGACCGGTTACGTCTCGGCGCAATACGTGAAAGTGTCGACATCGTCCACAATGACGACGACTTCAACGAAAACTTATACGACAACAGTCAACTTGAACCTACGAAAGAGTGCCTCGCCGACCGGGACCATCCTTTTGAGAATCCCATCTGGGCGTAACGTCACGTACCTCGGCACGTACGGCTCTTGGTATAAAGTGTCCTACGGCGGACAGACCGGCTACGTCTCGGCACAATACGTGAAAGTGTCTACCTCTACCACAACGACAACTGCTAAAACGTACGTCACGACGGTCAACTTGAATTTACGAAAGAGTGCCTCGTCGACCGGGACCATCCTTTTGACGATCCCTTCAGGACGAAGCGTCACGTACCTCGGCACGTACGGCTCTTGGTATAAAGTGTCCTATGGTGGACAGACTGGCTACGTCTCATCCCAATACTTAAAGGCGAGCACAACGACGACGAACACATCGACCGGTTCCGGCCGAACAATCGTCATCGATGCCGGGCACGGCGGATACGACCCTGGCGCCGTCTACGGGTCAGTCCAAGAGAAGGTATTGACACTCGACATCGCCAAGCGCCTTGCGAGCACGTTGTCCGGCACCTACAACTACAGCGTCCGAATGACGCGTTCAACCGATACTTATTTGTCGCTCGCGAACCGTGTCTCCTTGACGAAGTCGTATAACGGCAGCGCGTTTGTCAGCCTACATGCGAACTCTTCTACAAATACGTCCTATCACGGTCACGAAGTACTCGTGCCGACGACCGAGAGCTATACGACGAACCCATACGTATCGGCGAGCCGCAACTTGGGCGCTTCCATCAACCGTGAGCTCGGCGCCCGAATCCCGACCATTCGAAATCGAGGCGTCAAATATCAGAACGTCTACGTCGTCGGGAAGAACAGCGTCCCTTCGACACTCGTTGAGTACGGCTTTATGACAAATCAGAACGACCGCGCCCATTTGACGAGTACGACGTATCGTCAACGGATGGCCGAAGCGACGGCGTCCGGGATTCATCAATTCATGCGTTCTACCTATTAATCAAACTAAGACCTAGCTATTTTCAGCCAGGTCTTTTCATATTCTTCCATATTTTATGCGGGGCGCCCGGTCCCCAGTAATGATCGAGTGACATCACCGGCGGTCCGAGCCGTTTTTCCCAATAGTCTTGTGAGGACGGGAAACCAGCGTCTAAGTAAAACGTCGCATCCTCCCCAAGCGTTGCCATCACTTCTGAAAGTAAGAACGAACCGACACCTTGCCGTTGCTGATCCGGGGCGACATAAACGCAGCCGATTTCGACCGCTCCTGGCTCCACGTCCAGATGGGCCGTGATAATCTCGTTTGGAGGCAATACCGCCGCCGTCCCGACGATTTTCCCTTCTCGTTCGACCACGAACACGTCGACGGCGTCATCATCGAAACTATCTTGAATCGTCGTATTCAAACGGGCGACTTCTTCCTCTAACAAGTCAGCGTCCTCGAACTGTTCGCGACGAATCAAGTCGCTCAAACTTTCCATGAACAGTCGCTGGAGCGGTTTCACATCATTCGGTGTAATCGGGCGAAAGTCCACGGCCACCCCTTCTTTCCATTTCGCATTTTTTAGTATTTACCCGCCGTTTCGTAGCAGGTAACGCGCGACCGATCAAATCTAGACAACGCAAAAACGTTCAGCCTTGAAAATAGTTCTCTAAATTGAAGCATAATGATAGGTAGACTCCTATTTCCCGAGTATAATAAATTATCAAATACAATTATATCCTAGCGAGGTACTTATGGACCCAGTCGTCGAACACTCAATGAGTCACAATCTGTTTCTTGTTGTTTTATCTTATATGATTGCCGCCGTCTCTGCCTACGCCGCCATCGAATTGGCACGTCGAGTCAACTCGACGAACCGCACCGCACAAAACATGTGGATTTTAGCGGGTGGGGCAACGCTTGGACTCGGCATATGGGCGATGCATTTCATCGCCATGTTGGCGCACGAAGGCTTGCGCCCTGTCACGTATTCGATGCCGCTCGTGTTTCTGTCGGTCGTCATCGCTATGGCCGGCTGTATCCTTGGCTTCCTGATTGTCTCGCGCCATACAACTCGTCCCACCCTTATCGGTGCAGGACTGTTGATGGGGATCAGTATCGCGAGCATGCATTACGTCGGGATGGCCGCCATTCAAGGTGTGACGATTGCGTATCACACCGGGCTCGCTTTGTTGTCGCTTGCGATCGCAATCACAGCCTCACTCGGCGCCCTGTGGATCGGCTTCTTCTCCAAATATGCGAAGGAGAAGATTCACATGGAGCTAAAAATATTCTTCTCCCTATTGATGGGCGTCGCCATCTTCGGGATGCATTACGTCGGGATGCTGTCAGCCTCGTTCACGTTCTTGACGGACACCCAAGCTGCAATCGGCATCGAACCATCGCTGTTGGCCTGGCTCGTCACCGGCATTACGACCTTACTGTTCGCCATCTTCTTCTTGTCGCTCACACTCGACCGGCATTTACGAAGACGTGAATTGATTCAAGCGACGATTCTCGATTCGACGACGGACGCGGTCGTGACGACGACGAAAGATGGCGTGATTCAATATGCGAACACCGCGTTCTATCGGTTGTTCGACCGGACCGAGGATCAGTTTTTCCAAGACTATCACGCGGCGCTGTCGATTCAACAACCGTTCTACGAAGCACGTCGGCTTGAAATGGGCGAGTCGACGATTGAAGTGACGGCCTATCCGCTCCAAGGTGAGCGGATGGATCAAATCCTTTGGTTCTTGCGTGACGTCTCGGAGACGATTGCCTCACAGCGGCTCGTCGAACACATGGCGTATCACGACGCGTTGACTGATTTGCCGAACCGCCACAAGCTTGAACGGATTCTCGCCGAACATATCCGGATTGAAGACCCCGTCGCCTGTCTATACATCGACATCGACCGGTGGCGTTTCATGAGCGATATGCTCGGGCATCACGGTTCAGATCAGTTGGCGCTCCAAATCGCGGACCGGCTGCAACATACGATCCACCCGGACGACATTTTGACGCGTGTCGGCTCATCCGAGTTCATCATCCTACTGTTTGACAAGCGGAGCACGCTCGCGAAACAGAAGGCGGAGAAGTGCATCAAAGCCATCTCCCAGCCGTTCGATATCGACGGGACGACCGTCGAGCTGACGATGAGCGCCGGGATTAGCCACTTTCCGAAAGACACGACCTCAGCGGATGAGCTCGTGCAATACGCCCGTCTCGCCGTCCATGAATCGAAACGGACCGGCAAGAACCAAATCAAGGAGTTCGAAGAAGAGTCGAGACAACAGATTTTACGCACCGTCGAGATTGAAAAGGCGCTGGCTCAAGCGCTCGACCGCTCTGAGTTCTCGCTCGTCTATCAACCAAAAGTTTCACTCACCCAAAACCGGCTTGAAGGGGTCGAGGCGCTCTTGCGGTGGCATCACCCTGTCCTCGGCCACGTCGGACCGGATGAGTTCATCCCGATCGCGGAAAATACCGGCTTGATTCACCAAATCGGCACGTGGGTGTTGCGCGAATCATGTCTCGCCTGGGTCCGGTGGCAAAAGACCGGGGTGAAACCATTCACGCTATCTGTCAACGTCTCCCCGCTCCAGTTCGCCCGGGAAGACTTCGTCGACACGCTCCAAGCCACACTCGACGCGACAGGGATGGACCCGATGTTCCTCGAGCTCGAGGTGACCGAATCATCGATGCTGTCGTATGAACAATCGACGCGCGAGAAACTTGCCCAGTTGCATCAGTTCGGCATCATGATCTCACTCGACGATTTCGGGACCGGATATTCGTCATTCCGTCAGCTCCGTGAGTTGCCGGTCCAAGTGCTCAAGATTGACCGCTCGTTCATCGTCAATCTGTTCACCGACCGTAACCAAGAAGCGATCGTCCGCTCGATGATTCAACTCGGCCACAACCTCGGTATGAAAGTACTCATGGAAGGCGTCGAGACGTCAGACCAGCTCGAATGGTTATTGAACGAGCAGTGCGACTACGTCCAAGGCTATTACTTCAGCCGCCCGCTCCGGGAAAAAGAGGTCGTCAAGCACGTCAAATCTGTCACGACGTACATCGAATTCGGCAAGACACGCGCTTAACTACATAAAAAGGTGACTCGTCCGAATTGGATTAGAGTCATCTTTTTTGTTAACGTGAACCGTTCGTATGATTAAATTCATCCTCAAACGATAGGTTAATCGGCGCATCCTGAAGAATTGTTGCCCTCTGAAGATTTGTGACAGGCAACCGCTCATCTACCGCCATAAAGCTTAACTGATCAATCCATACCTGTCCTTCTCCCGATAACAAGACGCCAAACGAAATGACCTCACTGCCTTCAGGTACATCTAGAACAATTGAATAACGATTCCAATCGGTCGTTCCTTGAATCAGTCGGTTGCTCATGTTGTCAAATTGAAGCACATCCCCATTCTTATGATCGACCCGCATCCAAAACCCGGCACCTCCCCTAACTTGTTCGGTTTTTAAAAACCCTGACAACCGAATTCGTTGCGTCACGTAGTGATCAGCCTTGAACTGTTGCATCATCGTGCCAAAGCTATCCTTTTTCATCAATGAAGTCGATTTCAAATAGCCCGACGCTTTCCCGCCATGAACAACCTGTTGGTCAATTCCTATCTCGTAATGCTGTAAGTCTCCACCACTTAAAAACCATCCGTTTATCGATTCCATTGTTTCCTCTTCTCCTTTTTCTCGTAACGTTCTCATACTGGTACGATAACGACCTGGAGGCAGTCCATACCTTTTTTTGAATGACCGGGTGAACGATTCTTGCGATTCAAAATGATGTTGCAACGCAATGTCTAAAATCCGTTCTTTCGTATAGATAAGCAAGCTGGCCGCACTTGCGAGACGGCGCATTTTGATATACTCGGTAATTGTCATATCAACGTCCGCCAAAAAAATACGATGGAAATGAAATTTTGAAAATCCACTCTGTAGTAACAGTTCTTCTTCTGTAATCGTGTCGTACAAATGGTCTTCAATATAGGCGATCGTACGTCGAATGGGTTCATCATACACAGGTTTCTCCTCCTCTTATGGCAATCTTATCAAACCGTCTTTTGATTGGTTTGATCTTTTTTGCCATGAAAAAAACCTCTCCTTCTAACGAGGAGAGGCGTCACATTACGACACGCGCGCTTTTTCCTGCTCGCGAATCAAGTGATATTGTTCGAGGATAAGCTTCGTCAGCGTGTCCGTTTCACTCAACCCGAGGTACTTCTCAATCGTCGATAAGATGCCTGACTCTTCAATCGACAAGTAAAGTTCAGAAGATTCTGAATCCTCAGGGTTGTAATAGTTCAAGGCTGCGGCGATCCCGTAGGCGAGTTCATTCGGTTCGATCCCGTTGTCGACGAGCTCTCGTGCCGGTTTGACGAGCCGGTCACTCGGTCCGAGCTTACGAATCGGAGAACGGGCGACGCGTGAAATTTCATCTTTTAATTTCGGATTTTCGAAACGTTTGATGATTTTCTGAATGTACCGGCTATGTTCTTTCGCTTCGAAGCCGTACTTTTCAATTGACACTCCCACGATTGAAACCGTGGGATTCTGAAGTGCTTGTGCGAGCGCAGTCCATTTCTGTTTTGCTCAAGCCTTCAGATGAGGG
>NZ_JACSMC010000042.1:0-19996 GCF_018618435.1 Exiguobacterium sp. s150
CATCTGAAGGCTTGAGCAAAACAGAAATGGACTGCGCTCGCACAAGCACTTCAGAATCCCACTGCTTTAGCTGTGGGAGTGTCAAAAGGCTCAGGATTCCGTTCCATAAATGTAAACCGTGTCGAAATCCATATGCGGAGATAGGCAACGGCTGACGAATATAATAAAGTAGTGATGTAAGGATAAATGAACAGGGGTGGTCATGACATGGAATTGACAAAGCAGTGGCGCGAGCATTTTAAACAGTTGCGCGCCTTCGACGAGGCGATCTCGTTACTTTATTGGGATATGCGGACCCAAATGCCGGAACAGTCGGCACCGTTACGGGCGGAGACGATCGGGTATCTTTCGACCGAGGCGTTCAAGCGTCAGACGAGCGAATCGTTCAAACGACTGCTCGACGAGATGGAAGGGGCAGATGGATTGACGCCAATCGAGTCCCGCTCGCTGTCTGTCGCCAAGACGCAATATGAACGCAATGCGAAGATTCCGCCTGAAGAGTACCAGGCGTACGTCACGCTCGTGTCAGAAGCGGAGACCGCTTGGGAGAAAGCGAAAGAACGGGATGACTGGGGGATGTTCGCACCATATTTAGAAAAGATTGTCGCGTATCAACGGAAGTTCGCCGATTATTTCGGGTATGCGTCACATCCGTACGACGCGTTGCTCTATGACTTCGAGCCAGGGATGACGGTCGCGCAACTCGACCGATTGTTCGAAGGACTGCGCGATGAGCTCGTCCCGCTCATCCGTCAACTGAAACAGGCGGGGGCGCCCCTCGACTGGTCGATGGACCAGAAGGCGCAAGAACGAATCTGTCACGACTGGATTCGGGTCGTCGACTACGATTTGAGCCGCGGTCGTTTGGATGCGACCGTCCATCCGTTTGAGATTACGATCAACCGTCGGGACGTCCGCATCACGACGAAATATGATGAGGCCGACTATCGGAACGCCTTGTTCGGTACGATGCACGAGGCGGGGCACGCGACGTATGAGCAACAAATCGATGCCGCACTCGACGAACTCGGACTCGGCGGTGGTGCCTCGATGGGCATCCACGAGTCGCAGTCGTTGTTCTTCGAGAACTTCGTCGGCCGAAGCGTCGCTTTCTTGAAGAGCGTCTACCCGAGCCTACAAGCCGAGCATCCGCCGCTTTCGTCCATCGATTTCGAGACGTTCTATGCCGGGGTGAACGAGGCGAAACCGTCACTCATCCGAATCGAGGCCGACGAGTTGACGTACAGCCTTCATATCATCATCCGGTATGAGCTCGAGAAGGCGCTCATCCAAGGCACGTTGTCCGTTGCCGAGCTGCCGGCGGCGTGGAACCGCCTCTATAAAGAGTACCTCGGTGTCGACGTCCCGAGCGACGCGAAAGGCGTGCTTCAAGACGTGCACTGGGCGGGCGGTTCGTTCGGTTACTTCCCGAGCTATGCCCTCGGTCTCGTCTATGCGGCCCAATTGACGGAGACGCTACGGGCCCAACACCCAGAGCTCGACACGTGGATTGCGAGCGGGGAGTTCGGTCCGATCAAGCAGTGGCTCGAGACGAACGTGCATCGCCACGGCAAATCGCTCACACCGAACGAGTTGATTCGGGAAGTGACGGGGGAAGACATCTCGGTCCGTCCGCTCGTGCGCTATTTGACGGCCAAATATGGCACAGCGTGAGCCGATGAAGCTATACGCCCACCGTGGGGTAATGGCGCACTACCCAGAGAACACGATGTCGGCGTTCAAGGCCGCTATCAAGGTCGGTGCGGACGGCATCGAGACGGACGTGCACATGACGCGGGACGGGGAACTCGTGCTCATCCATGACGAATCGCTCGAGCGGACGACGGACGGACGTGGCCGTGTCGTCGACAAGACGTTCGCCGAGCTCCGGACAGCCAACGCGGCGTTCCGGTTCGGGGGAGAGGAACCGATTCCGACACTCGAAGCGTTCCTCAAGTTGGTCAAGCCGACACCGCTCCTCGTCAACCTTGAGCTGAAGACGGATGTCGAGCACTATCGGGGCATCGAGCGTCGTCTCATCGAAATCGTTGAACGGACCGGTTTTCCAGCCGAGCGTCTTATCGTCTCTTCCTTTAATCACGAGACGTTACGACGTTTACGCGAGTTGACGACCGAATATGAACTTGCCGCCCTGTCCTTAAAACGGATGACGGACCCGGTCTCCTATTTGAAACAGCTCGGGGCGAATGCGCTTCATCCGAGCGTCCGCGCGTTAACCGACGCCGAAATCGAGGCATTGGTCGAAGCAGGAATCCGTGTCCGGCCGTACACGGTCAAGACGGAAGAACAATTGCATCGCTTCAGCAGGCTCGGCGTCGACGCGTTATTCGTCAACGACGTCGAATGGGCCCGAGCACATTTGACCCCGTGACAATGTATGTCACGGGGTTTTTATTTAATCGAGACAGGGAAGTAACAGTATTGTAAAGAAAGCGGTAACACCCGAAGAAGGCGTCACAGCACATTCGAGACACACTGTCGCCTTTACGCCATCGTCCCGTTGTCTTAAGTTTAAGATGTCACCAGCTACATAGCAATCAGATGTAGCACGCTATGCAGCACTACACCAAATCTGTTGTACGTAGTCCATCGGTCACACTTAAGGGGAAAAGGGAGGAAATTTCACATGAAGAAACTGATGTCTCTACTCGGAACGCTCGCTCTCGCGTTCGCACTCGTCTTACCAGTCAGCGCGGACGGTCACGACGGCGATGCGATGGTCCGGGTGCTTCACGCTTCACCTGATGCTCCGGCGGTCGATGTGTATGTCAACGGCGAAGTCGCGGTCGAAGGCGCAGAGTTCAAAGCGCTCACTGACTATTTGACACTACCAGCCGGCGACTATAACGTCGAAATCAAACCAGCCGGTGACGCTGAGACGGTCGTCGTCGCAGCGGATCTCTCACTTGAAGCTGGCAAATTCTATACCGCTGCAGCGATTGGACAACTCGAGAACATCGAAATCGCAGCGATGGAAGATGACGCCAACTTCGAAGATGGCAAGTCGAAAGTCCGTGTCGCTCACTTCGCACCAGACGCGCCAGCGGTCGATGTGGCACCGAAAGGCGGAGACCCGCTCTTCTCGAACCTCGAGTTCAAAGCGGTATCTGACTACGGTACACTTGACGCCGGAACGTATGACCTCGAAGTTCGCCCAGCCGGCGCAACGGACGTCGTGAAAGCGCTCGACGGTGTCGCCCTTGAAGGTGGTAAAAACTACACGGCATTCGCGATCGGACTCCTCGAAGGTGAACCAGCGTTTGAAGTATTGCTCGCAGCAGACGGCGGGGAAATGGCTGGAGCTCCTGAGACTGGACAAGGCGGACTCGCCCAGACTGCTTCAATGAACTGGTTGCTCGCAGCAGCAGTCCTCGGTGCGGCAGCGGCTGGCTTCTACGTCTTTCGTCGTAAGCAGCAAGACGCCTAAGCTTTTACTGATTGGATCGTTCGCGTTTCTCTCGATGGCCGCTGAGGTCGATGCGCCGGACAAAGAGTTCCGACTCCCAACCGTCGGATTCGCCGAACCGCTCGTCCTCGCCTCGACCGAGGTCAGTCGGCAGTCGTTTCACCGGGAAACGTTCATCCCAAAACGACTCATCATCCCATCCATTGATGTCGATGCGACAATCGAACCGGTCGGGAAAGACCGACTCGACCGGATGGACACGCCGGATGACGTCAATGCAGTCGGATGGTATCAATACGGCGCACGTGCCGGCGCAATCGGCAACGTCGTCTTATCCGGACATTTGGACGATCTCCAAGGTCCGGCCATCTTCAGCGAACTCGCCACGTTACAACTCGGAGAGACGGTGACGCTCCAACGTGACGAGCGAGTCGCACAGTATGAGGTCGTATCCGTGAATCGATACCGGCTCGAGGACGTGCCGCTCGCTTCCATCTTCGCGGCCACACAATCCGAACGGTTACAACTGATCACCTGTGCAGGGCCTTATGACCCTGAACGTGGGTATCGCGATCGAATCATCGTGACGGCGAAGCTCATACGAAATTAAATCGATGGCCCGGAGTGATTGCCACTCCGGGCTGTTTATTGTTAAATGGGGTGTCGTCACTTTTATTCAGGACGCGGAACGGGGAAGATAACTATCAAATCATTTAGAAAGTATGTCGCATCGGTCGGTCTTTGGCTAATGATGTACCTTCTCGTCTATATCGCCACAGAACAGGCCGCTTGGAGCTTGTTCCTTGCGAGTGCGATCTATGGAATCTGGTTCTACGTAACCAAGAGATCAGTCAGAAGGCAGGCACGCGCGATAAATCGAGAGCTAAGAGGAATGCGCCTTCGCGATGAGGACGATTTGCATAAAGAGGCTAAACGTAGGTGGGAAGAAAAGAAACGGGATCGAGCGACGCATGAAAACTAAATAATAGATGTAAAAAAATAAGCCATAAATCCATCATTGGGATGGGTCCATGGCTTATTTTGATGTCGTCGTAAACCGTTACGCGTCCATACGGTCGAGCAACTTCGACAAGACGATGAGCTCTTCGTCAGAGAAGTCCTCGAACACGTCCATCAAGTACTCGATTTTCATGTCTTCTAACGTCTCGAACAAGGCGCGGCCTTCTTCAGTCGCTTGGAGTTCGACGACGCGGCGGTCGCGCTCGCTCCGTTCACGCGAGATGAGTCCTTTCTTCGTCAACTCATCTGCGAGTGCCGTGATCATCGAGGCCGAGAACTGGAACTCGTTCGAGAGTGCCGAAGCGATTTGGGGACTCGTTTGGCAGAGTGACCGAAGGATGAAAAATTCGTTACGCGTCAAATACTGTGAGAACATCGCCCGGAGGTTTTTTTTCACTCCACGATAGTTCATGCGGATCCCGCGTTCGGCGTCAGCGACGAGCTGACGGCGGGATGCTGTTTGTACAGGGGTTGTCATCCTCGGAAGTACCTCCTACTTAAAATCATTATTTGCATATATTTCAGTACATAAAAACATTCTACAATAAAAACATGAAGTCTGTAAAGTTATGTCGGCTCTTCCCGGATCCGTAATTGTTGGATGATTTCGTCATAATGTTTTAAGTCTGGATAGAAGCGACGGAAGAAAAACTCAATCTGTTGGTCGTCCCCTTCCACGAGCAGTTTGGCGAGAACCGCATAGACGACACCCATCCCTTGACGGGGAAGGAGCGAAGACGGGAGAAGCGCCGAACAGTTCACGGCCCGGTTGAAATACAAATCGAGCGTCTCGCTCAAGTCGTGGAACGTGCGAATCTGGGCGTAATGGAACATGCGCGTCAGCTCGATGATTGTCGACAAGTCCGTCTCGAGCAACCAGTCGCTCTGGAAGATGGCGTTGTCGAGCTTCTCGACCGTCGGATCGTTCGCGATATAATAGTTCAAGTTGTCACGGGTGATCGTCACTTCTTCAGGGGAAGCAATGATTCGTTCGACCGTCTCCTGTTCGAACGTCCGGAGCTGTTTCCGGATATTGACGAACTCTGAATCAGCGATCTCGAGGAGCCCGGCTACGCGGCTGAAGCTACGCTTGATTTCTGGGGGGACGGCGTTCGGGTTCTTGTAGCCGAGGTCGTGCTCAATCTCGGCCCAGGCGTGTTGCAAGATGGAGCGGACCTGAATCTCCGCTTCTTTCTCCTGGTAGCGCTCATATTCACCGAGCGCGAGCCGCTTGTCGCTCAACCCGACGACGTAATGGACGGATAAGTAACCGAACTCGTTCGCATCGAGCAGCGTCGATTTGTCAATCGACTGTTCCCGGTCGATCCGAAACTCTTCTTCGAGGATTTGCGCGACGGCCCGGACATCGTCATGAAAATACGTGACGATCCGTAGCCCGGCCAAGTCCTGTACGTCCCGAAGTGACCGATATTGATACGGCTTCCTGGATAGTTTTGCATAGAGGCTCTCGGCCTCTTTCGCCCGAGCGACGATGGAATGGAATTGGATCCCGGCGTTGTCGAGCAACTCGTTGAGCAATTGCTTCAGTTTGGCCGCGAACGCCTCATAGTCTTCTTTCTCATTCAAGTAGTCGAGCATGATCGCATTCATATCTTGTTTCGGCATCCATATCACTCCTTGTCTCATTGACATAAGTATAGCATCATTGATTTGAGCGTACATACTGAGGAGTCAGCGAGGAGGAGAGACATGAAAGCGCATCATACGTTTCGCTCAATCGAGCGTGAGAAGCTCGAGATCATCGCTTCGCTATTGCAGCAGGCCGGCTATCGGATCACACGAATTACCCCGAGACAGGGAGAGCTGACGTTCAAGGCGACACGGGACGGCGTTCATTCGGGAGAAGACGAGCAGGCACGGATCGGTCAACTCGTCGAACATTTCAACATCGAATCTTGGTCCGTCACGTTCACATGAACCATCCTTCAAACAATCCGTCAGAAATCGGGTTTTAGCGCTCATTTTTTGGGAATAGTATATTATTCGATTTTGACTGTGAACGTTTAGGAGGATGAAGGATGTTAGAAACGAGAATCGTACGAGATATGACGTCGGTCGACCATGAAGTGAACGGGATGGTGTCGGGCGGCTGTGTGAACGAGCACATTTACTTATTTGCCAAAGATGAAGAATTGACGCTCCGTCTCGCCGCCGAGGCCGGTGTCCAGCCGTATCGGATCACCGAGAAAGGACTTTGGGAGTCGCTCATGTCCAAGTTCACGAAGAACTCGGACGACCGCATCGAGCAGCTCGAGAGCCTCGGCTTGACGAAACAGATGGTCGAATCGCTCGAAGGCGAGATTCAAGACGGAAAAATCGTGTTGGTCTGCGACAAATCATAAAACAAGACGGAACTGACACGTGTCAGCTCCGTCTTGTTTTATTTTGTATCGTAATAGGCGTCGACGATCCGTTTCAGAGAACGGACGTTCAAATCGAGTGGTTGAAAGCCGGCATCGGCGAGCAACTGTTTCGTGTTCGCATCGGTGAAGCGGATATCACGGTCCAAGTACGGGTTGAACACTTTCACCATCTCGTTGAACGTCTCCTCGACCGAACTGAGCGACGACGTCGGCGTATCGGTGATCTTCAAGTGCGGGAAGGCGAGCGCCTCTTTCATGAACTCGAGCATGTCGGCGTTCCGTGGCGGCGTGTCGTTCGTGACGTTATAGATTGTGCTCGGGCGGGCGTGTTCAATCGCCGCGAGCAGGACGTCCGCGACATAGTCGACCGGGACGAGGTTCGACGTCCCGGTCTCTGAACCGACGAGCCGAATCGGGCCTGACGGGGCCGCACGTCGCTCGAGGCGACGCTTGAACACTTCGAGTGCGCGCATGTACCCGTACATCGTGAACTTCGAGTCGGCCTCTCCGGTCTTTGAATCGCCGACGATGATCGCCGGTCGGAATATCGAGACGTCGAGTTCATCCCGTGTTTCCCAGACGGCACGTTCGGCGTGGGCCTTGCTCTCCTCATAGGGGTTGTGGAACGTCTGGTTTGTATAGAGCGTCTCATGCCCGACTTCCTGCGCACCGAGCGTGTAGGCCGTGCTCACATGGAAGAATCGGGGGCATCCGAGCGCTTTCGCCAACTCGAGCGCTTGTTTTGTCCCGGTCAAGTTCGTCTCGAACAGCTCATCGCGAAGTTCTTCGTCGAACTTCACGAGCGCGGCCATGTGGAGCACGAGGGCCACGTTTCCGTGATGTCGTTCGATGAACGTCTCGTCCGCCCCGAGGAGTGGCGACGTCAAATCACCGGCGAGCACCTCAATCGACTCGCGCTCTCTCGGGGTAAAGGCGTTGTTTACTTTTTGGGGTGAGCGGGCGAGGACGAGGAGGCGATGGCCTCGCGCGATCAACTCTTTCGCGAGCCGTCCCCCTAAAAATCCAGTCGCACCTGTCATAAAAATGTTCACAGCGTTCTTCCTCTCTCGTTCAGTCTTTCTCCATCATACCAACAAGGAAGGTTTCAAGCTACTTTGATTCGTGTTTTCAAATTTGGGGTTTAACAATTTTTAAAGTGGGTTATGAACTAAAGAGAAGCGTACGAAACGGTACGTCATGACAGTGATGACCTGTCAAATAACTTAAGTGAGGTTTTTTAGAATCATGGCAAATCTATTCGGAACTGATAAGGATGGCTACAGGAAGCAGCAAGCAGAGATTGAGAAAGAGGTCGAAGAGAAAGGGATCACCCAAATCCATCTGTATTTCTCGGACGTCCTCGGAGATTTGAAGCTATTGACGCTGTCTGCGAAATTGTTGCCGGAAGTCTTTGAAGGGAAAACGATGTTCGACGGCTCGTCCATCGACGGGTTCTCTTCCATCAAAAACTCAGACTTATTCTTACGCCCGGATTTAGATCGTCCACGGTACGAAAAAGACGGTGAAGAGAGCATCCTCGCCTTCTTCTGTGACGTTTGCACACCTGATGGGGAACGTTACGAGTTCGATCCCCGGAACGTCTTGAAAGATGCGCTCGAGCGTGCTGCCCGTGACGGCTACTCGATTTTCGTCGGAGCCGAACCGGAGTTCTTCATCTTTGACGAGAACGGCGAGTTTTATGATGAGGCCGGATACTTCTCGACCCGCTCGGAAGACAAAGGCTATGAGGTGCGCCAACATATTGCCAACCGACTCAGTGAAGTCGGCTTCAATATCGAAGCGGTCCACCACGAAGTGGCACCGGCCCAGCATGAGATCGGCATCAAGTATGACGATGCGCTCCATACGGCCGACAACATCCAGTTCTTCAAGGAGATCGTCCAGCTCGCTGCCCAAGAGAAAGGCGCGAAAGTGTCGTTCCTACCGAAACCGCTCCGCGATGTGAACGGTTCGGGGATGCACTTGAACATCTCGGTGTGGAAGAACGACAGAGACGGGAAGCCGACAGACAACGCCTTCGAGGAGCCGGATTCGGATTACGGTCTGTCTACGACGGCCCGTCACTTCATCGAAGGGATTTTGAAACATGCCCGGGCGACGGCCATCTTCACGAACCCGCTCCCAGAGTCGTATGAACGTCTCGTCCCTGGTTTCGAGGCACCGGTCAACATCTGCTGGAGCCCGTCGAACCGAAGCTCGATGATCCGGATTCCGGCATCGCGCGGTAGTGCGACACGCGTCGAAGTCCGCAACCCGGACCCGAGTGCGAACCCGTACTTGGCGCTCGCCGCACTCATCTATGCCGGCCTCGAAGGGATCGAGCAACGACTCGAACCGTCGGCGCCGAACGAGGACGACTTGTTCGAGTACTCGGCGAAACAGATTGAGAGCCAAGGCATCGCCTCACTCCCGGCGACGTTCCATGAGTCGATCCAATCGCTCAAGTCGGACAGCTTCCACAACTATTTCAGCGAAGATTTGATCGATCGTTACTTGTCGCTCATCCAAGTGCGCAAGTAACAAGTAAAGACGCCATTCCTCTTAGTTGAGGAATGGCGTCTTTTTAGTGGATCCCGCGCATATAGCGTTTGATGACCGGTGCAAGGGCGAACAAGATGAGACTGAGGACGATAGCGGCGCCACCGATGACCCCAAAGTAAATCATCTCGTTTTCTGGTGAGTAGAAGCGGACGAGCTGGGCGTTGATCCCTTGGGCCGCCGCGTTCGACAAGAACCAGAGCGACATTGTCTGGGCCGAGAAGGCCGCCGGCGCGAGTTTCGTCGTCGCCGACAGTCCGACCGGCGACAGGCTGAGCTCGCCGAGGACGACGATGAAGTAGCTGAGGACGAGCCAGAGCGGATTGACGAGCGTATTCGGCCCACCGAAGTAAGCCGGTAGCAAGATGACCAAGAAGCTGAGTCCGGCGAATAGAATCCCGAACGCGAACTTGACCGGGATGCTCGGCTCACGGTCGCCGAGCCGGACCCAAACCCAAGCGAACACCGGCGCAAGTAGGATGATGAAGAGCGGGTTGAGCGACTGGAACCACGCCGCCTTCAGTTCGAGACCGAGGAAGTTCAAGTTTGTGCGTTGATCGGCGTAGTTCGCAAGAATCGTCGCCCCTTGCTCTTGAATCGCCCAGAACATGACCGAGGCGATGAAGAGCGGTATATAGGCAAGGATACGTGACCGTTCGATTTCGGTCGTTTTCGGGCTCCGATACATGACGATGAAATAAATCGTCGGGATCGTAATCCCGAACACACCGACGAGTCCGATGAACGTATTGATTGTGAACAGACCGCGCGGAATGAGAACGGCGAGCAGCCCACCGATGAGAAGTACCGCGATCGTCGTAAATTTGATGGCGTTCTTTCGTTCACTTGGCGTCAACGGATTCGGCACATAAGAACCGGCGAGACCGAGGTTTCCTTTCTTCGTGACGATAAAGACGACAAGCCCGATGAACATTCCGACGGCGGCGAGGGCGAAGCCCCAATGGAAGCCGTAATCGGCCTGGACTTGACCGACGATGAGCGGGGAGATGAACGCCCCAAGGTTGATCCCCATATAGAAGATACTGAAACCAGCGTCCCGACGACGATCGGTCTCATGATACAAGTCGCCAACGATACTCGAGACGTTCGGTTTCAAGAGACCGGTCCCGATGACGATGAGTCCCATCGAGATGAACAAGAACGTCAGACTCCCAGGAACAGACAAGACGATATGGCCGAGCATGATGAACACGCCGCCATAGAATACGGCCCGTGACGTCCCGAAGACACGGTCGGCGAGCCAACCGCCGATGACGCCGGACATATAGACGAGCGCCCCGTACACCGACATGATCGACAAGGCGACGTTGCGGTCTAAGCCGAGTCCACCCTCGGACACCTCGTAATACATGTAGAAGACGAGGATGGCCCGCATCCCGTAATACGAGAAACGTTCCCAAAATTCAGTGAAGAACAACGTGAACAACCCTTTTGGCTGTCCGAAAAATCCTTTTTGTGGCACACTGTCCACGATTTTCTGTTTATCGATTCTTTCCATGAAAGATTCCTCCCAACTTTCATATCATAAAAAGAACCGTTATGTTTGTAAAGTAAAATTGAATCTCTGTTTCAAAATTTAATCCATTTGAAATGAAATCAAAAAACACACTAACCAACAAGGTTTAGTGTGTTTTACCGGTCAGGCCGTCTTCTGTTTCGCTTCTGCCGCCCGGACTTTGCGTCCGAGCTGCCAGTAGATGAGACCGGAGACGCAACTGGCGATGCCGACGAGGAGCAGCGCCACGTGCCCGGCGCCCCGGTTGAAGAACAAACTCGCGAACAGCGGCGCCGTCACACCGCCAATCAACCACTGGATGCTGGCGGCACCGTTGTAGGCCCCGCGCATATTCTCGGGCGCGATCATGGCGATGAACGTTTGCTGGACAGGCGACATGATCATCTCGCCGAGCGTGTAAAACGCATAGACGGCGAGGAGGACGGAGACGAGCATGAGATATGGCGTGCCGAGTGAATAGAGGAGACGCGGGACGATGGCGAGAAGCATCATGCCGACACCGAACACGGTCGCCCCGGCGAGCATGACGTTCCCGAACGGCTTCTGGCCGAGCTTCGAGGCGATCGGGAACTGGAACAAGACGACCATGATGCCGTTCAGGGCGAGCAAGTAAGCGAACGGATTTTGCCGGTCCGTGAACGTCGGCAGCGACTCACGCAAGAAGAGCGGCAACATGCTCTCGACGATGGCGAACCCCATCGAGATGAAGATGCCGGCAAAGATGAAGACAAGGAAGACCCGGTCCTGGGCGAAGATGCGCAACACGTCTTGGTTCGACAACGTCTCGTGTTCGGTCGTCTCGGGCAACGTCTCACGGATGAACTTGGCTAGGACGAGCGAGTAGAGCCCGAACACGACCGCCGCCGCGAAAAAGATATACTGGCGGTCGAGAAAGAGGACGGCACTGCCGAGGAGCGGTCCGAACGCGGCCCCGATGTTGTGCCCCATCCGGAGTAGGCCGAACGCCTCGTTCAACTGCTCCGGCTCGGTCACGTCCGCGACCATGGCGCTCGCGGCCGGATGGAACAACGAATTCGTCAAGCCGAGCATCGCGTTCAAGAGCAGGAGCGGCCAGAACGTATCGGCGAAGGCGAAGCCGACGAGTGCGAGCGCATCCCCGACGATGGCCGTCATCATGACGGGATTACGTCCGTAAAGGTCGGCGAGACGCCCGCCGACGACCGAGCCGATGAGCGCCATGATCGGTCCGGTCGCGAGGATGACCCCGACCTGGACGTAACTGTCGAGCTTGTCACTATAATAGAGGACGAGGAACGGGGCAATCATGAACATCATGACGCCGGTGATCGTCTCGCCGAGGAAACGGATCCAAATGTTGCGGTCGAGCCGCTTGAGTGATTGATACATACGGGTTCACCTGTTTCTTAGAAAATAAAAAGGGACGAAGCATGCACGGAGGCATACTCGTCCCTTTGTCTACGCATGCCTCGAAAGACAGGCGGAACCGTTCGATTATCACGAAAGTCAAGGCGCCTGTCTGTCAGTATGAAGTTTCGTCTGTAGTCCGTTCATGACTGACATGGGGCAGCCTCCTTTCTAATAGTTGTCTACAGCTAAACTGTATGACAGATTGTTTGAATGTGTCAACTTATTTTAGAGCAGTTCGTTCAAATTCTTTCGTGACAATCGATAGTCGATGAGACGTGACAGGATGACTTGAATCATCGCCGTGACAGGAACGCTGATGAACATGCCGACGAGGCCGAAGAGGCTGCCGCCGATGATGATCGACGTGATGACCCAAAACGGCGTGATCCCGACGCTGTCGCCGAGAATTTTAGGTCCGAGCCACAATCCATCGAACTGTTGCAACAGGAAGATGAACACGAGGACGAGGACGGCCGTGAACGGGTCGTAAAAGTACGTGATGATGAACGCCGGAATCATCCCGAGGAGCGGCCCGACATACGGGATGAAGTTTAAGATTCCGATGATGACCCCGAGCAAGAGGGCGTACGGTGCCCCGATGATGAGTAGACCGATGACGGCCATCACACCGATGATGAGACAGTCGAGCGATTTGCCGATGATGTAACGTTTGAAGATGTAATCCATCTCCTGGAAGATGTCAATCGTCGTCTTCGCCGTGGCGACAGGGAACAGCGCATACAACAGACGTTTGAACATCCGGGCGAACACTTCTTTGTCTTTCAATAGATAGATGGAGATGACAATCCCAATCAAGAAGTTGATGAGCGTCATCGTGAAGCTCGAGACGTAACTGACCGACGACAACACGGCCGTCTGGACCCAGCCCGAGTAACGCTCCTCGAACCGCTTGAAGTCGATCGTCTGGGCGATCGTCTCATTGTAATCTTGCAAAAACGCATTCAACTGACCGACGAAGCCGTCAAGTTGCCGGATATAAAACGGCAACTCCTCGATGAGCGAGGCGACGCTCGAATAGATGCGTGGGAACAGCGTCATGGCCGAGATGACGAGCAGCCCGATGAACGTCACGTAGACGATTAAGAGGCCTTGGTATCGTTTCAACGAGAATCGCTCCTCCATATACGACAGCACCGTGTTCAACAAGAGGGCGATCGCGATCCCCATGATGACGGGGGTCAATAGTTGAAACGTATACTGCAACACGCGTGAAATCGTGTCCGGTTCGCTGATGACCCGCCATAAGACGAGTAAAATCAGGCCGATCACTGTTAGTTTCCAAATCAATTGCCGGTTTAGCTCCACGAGTCCAACCCCTTACCCTACATTTTTTTCAGAATAACGTTCTTCTTTTACTATGACCGTTTTTTTTCAGGGTTTCAAGCGCACTTCGTCATTTTTCAAAATAAGGATTGACAGCAATGGGAACGTTTGGTTTACTTAAGGACATATTACACATAAATCGCATATAAACACTTTCTATCAAGAGAAGCGGAGGGACTGGCCCGATGAAGCTTCAGCAACAGATTGTTTCAATACTGTGCTAATTCCAGCAAGGTAACCTTGAGAGATGGGAAGGTGGTTGTTTGAATACGTCTGTATCTCGACACCCCTTTCCTCGGAAAGGGGTGTTTTTTGCATAGGAGGACCATCCATGGCAGACAGACGTTCAAACTTACTTAAGACTTTACCCCCACAGCACTTCGTCGGGCTCGCGAAAGAAGTGGCCGCGCTCGAACAGGCCGGGGCCGATATCATCCGGCTCGGGCAAGGCACGCCGGACTTGCCGACGCCGAAACCGATCTGCGAGGCGCTCGAGACGGCGCTCGCGAACCCGGAGACCCATCAGTACGGCCCGTTCCGTGGGCAAAGCCGATTGAAACAGGCGGTGTCGACGTTCTACTTGGACGAGTATGGAGTCGACGTCGATGCCGAGACGGAAGTCGCGATTTTAATCGGGTCGAAATCGGGGCTGATCACGCTCCCACAATGTGTCCTTGAACCGGGGGAAGGCATCTTGCTCCCGAATCCGGGCTATCCGGATTATATATCGGGCGCACGGCTGGCCGGTTCGGTCGTGCATGACCTCGTCCTGACAGAAGCCAACGATTTTCTACCGAATTACAAGACGCTCGATACGCACGGGGCGCGGCTCATGTATTTGAACTATCCGAGCAATCCGACCGGCGCCGTCGCGACGCCACAATTCTTCGAGGACACGGTCCGTTTCGCCCGAGAGCAGGAATTGATGGTCGTCCACGACTTCGCCTATGGCAGCATCGGCTTTGACGGGCACGTGTCGCCGAGCTTCCTTCAAGCCGACGGGGCGAAAGAGGTCGGCATCGAAGTGTACACGATGTCGAAGGCGTTCAACATGTCCGGCTGGCGCGTCGCCTTCGCCGTCGGCAACAAAGACATCATCGAGGCGATCAACACGTATCAAGACCACGTCCATGTCAGCGTCTTCTCCGCGATTCAAGAAGCGGCCGTCGCCGCACTCGAGTCACCGAAGTCGATTCGAGATGACTTGTCCCGTCTGTATGAGACGCGGCGCGACCGATTGGTGGACGGCCTGCGCCAAGCCGGCTGGGAGGTGACGGCCCCGAAAGGCTCGTTCTTCGTCTGGGCGAGAGTGCCGGAAGGCGATTCCGCCTCGTTCGCCAAAAAGCTGCTTCATGAGGCAGGCGTGGCCGTGACACCGGGCTATTTCTTCGGCACCGAAGGGGAGCGCTACGTGCGTTTCGGACTCGTCTCCCCGGAGCCGAAGATTGACGAGGCCGTCGAGCGAATCGAGCGGCTGTTCGCCGCCTATGAAGAGGTGCGGGCGTGATCCGTCAAGCCGTGCTCGAGTATGATCACGCCGCTGACGCGCTCGATCGTCTCGACGAACTAATCGGCGCTCGTTCGGTCCACGTGTTGCGCGGGCAAAACGGCTACCCGACCGTCGAACGGTTACTCCCTTCGATTCAAACCTATCCGGTAACGACGTTCCGAGGAGAGTGCACGGATCGTGAGGCGGACCGCGTCGACCTCGACGGGGCGGACGTCCTCATCGCCGTCGGTGGCGGCAAGCTCGTCGACACGGCCAAACTCGTCGCCGTACGGAACGGCGTCCCGCTCATCGTCATCCCGACGCTCGCCTCCAACTGTGCGGCGTTCACCCCGCTCAGCGTCGTCTATCGCGACGACGGGAGCTACGACCGCTATGACGTCTTCCGGGTCGTCATCGAACGTGTCATCGTCGACGCCCGGGTCATCGCATCATCGCCGTATGATTATTATCGAGCCGGCGTCATCGACACGGTCGCGAAGTTTTATGAGGCCCGCTATTTGAGCGGGGACGCCTCGACCGATGCCGGCGTCGATGCCGGACTCGCGCTCTCCAAGCAATGTCATCGCCTACTCGAGCTCGAATTGACCGAGACCGCCTTCCGCTCGTATGGGGAAGGGACGCGTTATGCGGTCGACCACGTTCTCGCCATCGGTGGGGCGGTCGGTGGGTTCGGCGACGCCGGGACACGGGTCGCCGTCGCGCACGCCGTCCATAACGCGCTCAGTCAGTTCGAGACGACGCATCCGTTCCTGCACGGGGACAAGGTCGGCTTCGGGTTGCTCGTCCAAGAATCGCTACGCGGCTCGGAAGACGTGGCTCGGCTTCGGGCATGGCTCGAAACGGTTGAGGCCCCGACGACGCTCGAGGCGCTCGGTCTTTCGACGGACGAGATCCCGTTCCTCGTGGCAGCAGTGATGAGGGAGACGACGCTCCAACAGTTGCCTGAACCGATTGATTATGACTATTTGAAAATAATTCTTGAAAATTTGCAGAAAACTATTTACAAATAAAAGAATAATGAGTAAGATTAAGACAATTAAATTGAACGTTTGCTTATCAAGAGCGGTGGAGGGACTGGCCCTATGAAACCCGGCAACCAGATCGTAAGATCATGGTGCTAATTCCAACAGGCGGAAGCGTCTGGGAGATGAGCGTGTCCGACTTCGCTGTGTCGTGCCCGCCTCTCTTGATGAGTGGCGGGCTTTTCATATTAAAGGAGGAATCATTAAATGAACATCAAATCAAAGTCAGTCCTTGCCGGGACATCGTTACTCGCCGCGATCGCGCTGTCAGCTTGCGGACAATCGGATGCGAGCGAGGCGCTCAGCAACGAGTCGATCACGATCGGTGTGACCGGGGGGCCGCACCAACAAATCGCCGAGGAAGTGAAGAAGCTCGCCGCCGAGGACGGGCTCGAGCTCGATATCAAAGTGTTCAACGACTACAATACCCCGAACGCCGCGCTCGCTGAAGGCAGCCTCGACGTGAACAGCTATCAGACGCTGTCGTTTCTCGAGCTCCAAAAAGCGGATAAGGGCTACAAGATTGACGACGTGTTCAAGACGGTCGCCTTCCCGATGGGGCTCTATTCGGACAAGCTGACCGATATCGACGAATTGAAAGAAGGCGACAAGGTCGCCGTGCCGAACGATCCGGCGAACGAACTCCGTGCGCTTCGCCTCTATGAGACGGCTGGTCTCATCACGCTCAAGGAGGGCTTGACGGACAAGGCGACGAAACGAGACATCGCCGAGAACCCGCTCAACCTCGAGTTCATCGAGCTCGAGGCGTCACAGCTCCCGACGCAACTTCCTGAGGTCGCGCTTGCCGCCATCAACACGAACTTCGCGATGGGTGCGGGGCTCTCGATCAACGAGGACGCCCTCTTCCATGAAGACACGGTCGACAACCCGTACCCGAACTACGTCGTTGTCCGGACCGACAACAAAGAAGACGAGGTCGTCAAGACGCTCAAGTCATACTACCACTCTGACGAGATTCGGACGTTCATCGAAGAGACGTTCAACGGCTCGATCGTCCCGGCATTTTAAGGAGGCACTATGATCGCACTCAAACAGATCAAGAAGACGTTCACCGTCAACAAAGGAACGGTCACGGCGCTCGATGACGTGTCGCTGACGATTGAAAAAGGTGAGATCTTCGGCATCATCGGGCGCAGCGGTGCCGGGAAGAGCACGCTCATCCGGATGATCAACCTGCTCGAACGCCCGACGTCGGGCCAGGTCGAGATCGAAGGACAGGACATCACGAAACTCGGCAAAAAGGAGCTCTCGAAGCTCCGGCACCGCATCGGGATGATCTTCCAACATTACAACTTGCTGAAGACGGCAACGGTCGAAGAAAACGTCGCCATCCCGCTCCGCCTTGAAGGGCTCGATAAAGAGACGATCCGACAGCGGGTCGACAAATACCTCGACATCGTCGGACTGACCGACCATCGCAAGCATTACCCGGAACAGCTCTCGGGCGGACAGAAGCAACGCGTCGCCATCGCCCGTGCCCTCGCGCACGAGCCGGATATTCTCCTCAGCGACGAGGCGACAAGCGCACTCGACCCAGAGACGACCGAGTCGATTCTCGACTTGTTGCTCGAGATTAACCGCGAGCTCGGCTTGACGATCTTCCTAATCACCCACGAGATGGAAGTCATCGAACGGATCTGTGACCGTGTCGCCGTCATCGACGGCGGCAAGATCGTCGAGGAAGGCGACGTGCTCGACGTGTTCGCCGACCCGGTCCACGCGACGACGCAGAAATTCTTGAAGACGAACCTCGACGTGCCGGAAGAAGTCGTCAAGGAACTGAGCACGCACGGCACGCTCGTCCACTTGTCGTTCATCGGCAGCCAGACCGAACAGGCCGTCCTCGCCCAGTTGACGAAGCGGTTCGGGCTCCTCCCGAACATCATCGGCGGCGGCATCAAGAAGTTGAAACGCGGGCTCGTCGGCAACCTGCTCATCCATCTCGACGGGGATGTCGACAAGACCGACCAAGCCGTCCGCTATCTCGAAGCGAGCGGCGTGAAAGTGAAGGAGGTGACGAACCATGCTACAGTTCTGGGCCGACTGGGGTGACTTGATTTGGACCGGTACGATTCAAACGCTGACGATGACAGGCATCGCCCTCGTCATCTCGACGTTCATCGGACTGCCGCTCGGGACGTTGCTCGTGTTGACGCGTCCGAGCGGGCGCCTGGCGAACCGTTACGTCTACGGCGCGCTCTCGAGCGTCATCAACGTGGTCCGTTCGATCCCGTTCATCATCCTATTGTTCTTCATCTTGCCGTTCACACGGTTCATCATGGGGACGACGATCGGGGTACAAGGGGTGCTCCTCCCGCTCATCGTCTTCACGGCACCGTACATCGCACGTCTCATGGAGTCGGCGCTCCTCGAAGTCGACCGCGGCGTCGTCGAGGCGTACGAGGCGATGGGCATCTCGACACGGAAGATCATCTGGTACGTCCTCATCCGTGAGGCCCGCTCGTCGATCGTGCTCGGACTGACGATCGCGACGATCGGGTTGATCGGGGCGACCGCGATGGCCGGGCTCGTCGGGGCGGGTGGCCTCGGAGACATCGCCTATCAGTACGGCCATCTCCGCTTCGAGCCGGAAGTCATGTACGTGACGATCTTCGTCTTGATTTTGCTCGTCCAATCGATTCAATCGTTCGGCAACCGCTTGGCGGCCCGACTCAAGAAGGCATAAAAAAAAGAGCGCTGCTACGGCAGGGCTCTTACTTGTTGTCGAGCAGACGTTTCAGCTCGGCGATTCGGTCATGGCGCGGGATGAACGTACGGATCTCTTTCTCGCTAAACCCGATTTGAATCCGATTGTCGTCGACGACGATCGGGCTCTTCAAAATCTGGGGGTGCGAGGCGACGAAACTGTACAGTTCTCGGAGCGACATCTCATCGAGCTGGTCTGCGGCCTGTTTGTACACGCTCTTTTGGACGGACAACAGGTCGGTCGTCCCGTTCTCGGTAAGGCGGAGCATGTCTTTGAACTCGTTGAACGACATCCCTTGGTCAGTCAATTTCTTCTCGATGAACGGGATGTTCTGTTCACGTAACCAATCAATCGTCTTGCGGGAAGAACTGCAGCTAGTATGTGTGAATACGGTGACCGTCACCACAACCACTTCTCCTTTGCGTCAAGTTGGATAGTTCTATTTTCTATCATTCATACGTCATGTAGCGGAATATGTTTCAAATCACATAGACTTTTTTCTCGTCTACCAAGGAATGATGTCCCTATCGGAAGAATACATGACGAAAGAGACCATATTTTAAGGAGGAGTTCATATGTTCGATTATACGGTTACGACGGATCAATCAGTCGCAGACGTCGTCGAGAAGCTGAAAGGGACGCTCAAAGAAGAAGAGTTCGGCGTCCTTTGGGACTTTGACCTCGGGGCGACGCTTGAAGAGAAGGGGCAGGCGATTGATGGGGACTATCGCATCCTCGAGGTGTGCAACCCGAAAGAAGCGAAGAAAGTGTTGACGGCGCATCGCAAGGGCGGCTATTTCCTTCCATGTAAACTAGCCGTCTTCACGAAAGACGGGGCGACGCATGTCGGCATGCCGAAGCCGACGAGATTGATCGAGCTGATTGAGGACGATTCACTCCAAGTCTGTAAATTATGGTTTTATTTCGCACTAACTTCAAGCGCTATGTTGCACTAATAGAACAAAAAAAGACTATTTCGCTAAATGAAATTGGGCTAACCTAAATTTTTGAGACAATATAAAAACACCTTCGCAGTGGTACACTTAAAAAAAGTGCTAGCATCGGAGGTGTTTTTG
>NZ_JACSMC010000043.1:0-19431 GCF_018618435.1 Exiguobacterium sp. s150
GCCAGCGTTCGTCCTGAGCCAGGATCAAACTCTCCAAAGAATTTGATATAGCTCTTGAAATGACGAAGCTTGCGCTTCATTCAAAAATTTAAAACTTATTTTTGCCTCATCGTTCAGTTTTCAAAGTTCGTCTGCCGCTCTTGGCGACTTAAATATCTTATCAAGTTATCAACAAAAGGTCAACAACTTTTTAAAACTTTTTTCATTCGCTCTCGGCGACGTCTATTAATATATCAGTAAAATTAATAACACGCAATAACTTTTCTAGAAAAACTTTATCTTTTTTATAGTTCTTCTTACATCTCACACGTTATTGATTTCTTTCCTTCATTATATAGCCTCAATTCACTACCCTCTATATTAACTGAAGATTCATCAGTTTATTTTTCAACCCCGTCTTTCTCCTTTTCTCGAACAAGCACAATACGCAAAAAAGAGAGCGAGGACCTCGCCTCGCTCTCAAGAACGTAAACTAGATAACGAGACGTTACGTCGTTTCGCTTCTTTCAAGTAAAAGAAATAGAGCATCTCAGCTTGTTTGACTTGCGCTGCTAACTCTCCCGTATCTTCAATACTTACATCTAGCATATAACGCTTCGCTTCGAATTTCGCCTTCGCATCCAACAACTCTTCTAGAAATCGTTGATCATACTCCGTTCGTAGCGACTTTCGAAACCACCTCATAGTTCTCTTCGACCTTCCATCGCACGAGACAGCGTGACTTCGTCCGCGTACTCTAAATCCCCTCCGACCGGGAGACCGTGAGCGAGCCGCGTCACACGAATACCGGTTGGTTTCAATAGACGAGACAAGTACATCGAAGTCGCTTCCCCTTCGATATTCGGATTCGTCGCTAAAATGACTTCCGTAATTTGTTCGTGCTCTTGCAGACGTGTCAATAGACTAGATACGTTAATGTCTTCTGGACCAATACCTTCCATTGGACTGATGGCACCATGAAGCACATGGTACTTCCCACGATACTCTCGCATCTTTTCCATCGCAATCACGTCTCTTGAATCCTGAACGACACAGACAACCGTTTCGTCTCGATGCGAATCGGTGCAAATGGAACATGGGTCTACGTCCGTGATGTGTCCACAGACGGTACAATACTTGATATCGCGTTTGGCGCTGACAAGAGACTTAGCAAATGTCAGCACATCGTCCTCCTCCATGTCTAACACATGAAAGGCCAGTCGAATGGCCGTTTTCGGACCAATGCCTGGTAATTTTGTAAAACTCTCAATCAACCGCCCAATCGCTTCAGGGTATTGCAACTCGCATCTTTCCTTTCTTCACTTAAAAGCCTGGGAGGTTCATCCCTTGTGTGAAACGTCCCATCTTATCGTTTACAAGTTGATCCGCTTGTTTCATTGCGTCGTTCACCGCTGCGAGCACAAGATCTTGCAACATTTCAACATCATCCGGGTCGACCGCATCTTCCGCGATGATGACGTCTAGCACTTCTTTGTGGCCACTGACGATGACTTTGACCATGCCGCCACCTGCCGTCCCTTCAACCGTCATGTCTTTCAGCTCTTCTTGAGCTTTCGCCATGTCTTTTTGCATTTTCTGCATCTGTTTCATCATATTGTTCATGTTTCCCATTCCACGCATATAAAGCGCCTCCTTTGTTAAACCTCTTCGATTTCGACGACATCACCGAAACGTTCGAACGCCTGTGCGACAAGCGGATCTTCTTCCGCCGGCTTCGTCTCTTCTTTAGAGTCCGTTCGCTCCGCCTGTTTTTGAAGGATGAACTCGTTTTTTAACTCAACCCAATCCGTTTCAAGTACAGCCATGATCTCTCGACGAATTCCCGTCACTTCAAACAGCGCCTGCTCGATTACGTCACGGGTGCGGCCGTTTGAACTGACTTGTTCATAGTGCCATGTCATCCCATCTTTAAATTGTACCAGTAAGGTGTCGCTTGCACAAAGGACAGCCTCACTCTCATAGAACAACGCAAAGATCGGGCCATCGACAGTTCGAATGTTCCCCATGATATCTTCCCAACTATCTCGAATCGCGTTCAAATGTTGACGTTCCGCCCGCTGCAGGAGTTGACGGATCCGTTCTTTTGGTACGCGAATTTGGGTCCGTTTGACAACTTTCGGTTTGTCGGCAGGCGCGTCCGCTATCGCCACGCCGTTCTTTTTCACTTCGCTCAACTCTTTACTCAGTTCACGGACCTGGTCTTGCAACTGTTGCATCTGCTCGCTCATCGTCCGACCTTGCTCCGCAATCCGGATAAATGTCAATTCAACGAGTACTTTCGGATGGTTCGACAAACGCATCTGTTGCTGACACTCGTTTAGCTCTTCGATGACTTGAAACAACGCGTCTGTCGTCGTCTCCTCGACGAAGGCACGGAACTGTTCGTTCGGCCGGGCCCGCTCAAGTAAATCGACGGCTTGAGGGGAAGCTTTTAAGAGTAGCGCGTCACGATGAATGAAGACGAGATCTTCAACGAAACGCTTCAAGTCTTTCCCGTCGCGCAACATCGTCTCTAGTGTGCTAAGAATGCGGTCAAGTTGTTTTTGTTGTAAGCCGTAAGCCATCTCGAGCAACGCATCATCAGTCACGGCTCCTGTCACTTCTAGGACCGCATCTTCTGTCAAACGGTCGTCACTGAACGCAAGGGCTTGGTCCAACAAACTCAATGCATCGCGCATACCGCCATCGGCCGCACGGGCGATCAGTTTGAGCGCTTCCGGATCATACTCATATTCTTGATCGTTTAAAATATAGGCCATTCGCGTCTGCAACTGGCCGACCTCATGGCGCTTCACGTCAAAGCGCTGGCAGCGCGAGATAATCGTCGCCGGAATTTTGTGTGGTTCCGTCGTCGCCAAAATAAAGATGGCATGCGGCGGCGGTTCTTCTAACGTTTTCAACAACGCGTTGAACGCACCGGTCGACAGCATGTGCACCTCATCGATGATGTATACTTTGAAACGCGCTTGCGAAGGCGGATATTTCACTTTATCGCGAATCTCGCGAATCTCGTCGACACCGTTATTTGAAGCGGCATCGATTTCGAACACGTCTGGGCTCGTCCCTTCGGTGATGGCGATACATGTCGGGCATGTATTACACGGCTCTCTCGTCGGTGCTGTCTCACAGTTGATTGCTTTCGCGATAATTTTAGCAAGACTCGTTTTCCCTGTCCCTCTTGGACCGGAGAACAAGTAGGCATGGGATACCCGCTCCTCGAGCAACGCATTTTGAATCGTGCGTGTGATATGAACTTGGCCGACTACCTCTTGGAACGACTGCGGACGATAGACCCGATACAATGCTTGATACGCCATGTCTCCGCCTCCTTTCTCTCAATTGTCTCTATTTCATCATACAAAAAAATCTACAACCCTGGGGCCGTAGATTAAAGTTATTAAATAAATCTGCCGCGCACCGATTTCTGAAAGCACGTCAATGTGCGTTACTCATGCAGTTTGCTCGGCCCAAGCACCCCTGCGGCACACGGTACGTCACCACTTAAGGCTGCTTCCTTCCGGACCTGACCTGGTTCATGGGTGACCGTTGCGCAGGACTCAGACGTCAACGCCACTTACACGAGGACGGGCCACACCAATGCACTCCCTCGAATCGGAATTCAGTCTCGCTATAGCGGATTGCGAGTTACAGGGCACCGCTACCTCCCCGCCTAGCACGGCAAATGGGTAAATGAAGTTAAGCACTTCGTTGAGTGCTATTACATTATACTGTTTAATCTATAGGGTTGCAACCTCTCTGTTCAAGCCGAGCTAGCTTCTTCCTTTGACGAAGGTCACGAAAGAAATCCGTCAAGAGCGCGCCACATTCTTCTGCTAAAACATTTTCCGTCACCTCTGCTTGATGATTGAACCGTTCATCTTGAACGAGGTTCATGAGCGTCCCACAACAACCGCCTTTTGGATCATGCGCTCCGAAGATGACCCGTTTCACACGCGAGAGAACGATGGCACCCGCGCACATCGGACACGGCTCTAACGTCACATACAACTCACAGTCCTCAAGCCGCCAATTTTGAAGCGTCTCGTTCGCTGATTCGATTGCAATCATCTCCGCGTGAGCCGCTGCCAACAAGTCTGTTTCTCGGCGATTATGACCGGTCGCAATCACCTCGTCACCTTTGACGATGACGCATCCGATTGGGACTTCCCCAATCGCTTCCGCCTTCTTTGCTTCTTCTATAGCGAGCCGCATAAATCGTTCATCACGTTCCATATTCACACTCCGTTTCGCATCACTTATTATGAAAAAAAATGAAAATCATTTCGCTCGCCCTATCCCATCCATTGTATGCTAGAATGGAACTTGCACTTTGGATAATGGAGGATGACATCATATGTTTATAACGGTAGAGGGACCGATTGGTGTCGGGAAAACGTCACTGGCCCATATCATCAGTCAGCACTTTTCAATGCAAATGCTGAATGAAATTGTAGAAGAGAACCCATTTCTCGGCAAGTTTTATGAAGATATCGAAGAATGGAGTTTCCAAACGGAAATGTTCTTCTTGTGCAATCGCTTCAAACAATTAGACGATATCCACAAACACCACTTGAGTCAACAGCAATCCGTCGTTTCAGACTATCATATTTTCAAGAACTTGATTTTTGCCCACCGTTCCCTACGACCGGCTCACTTGAACAAGTACGAGCAAATCTATAAGATTTTGACGCATGATATGCCGAAACCTGATGTCGTCATCTACTTGCACGCGAGCATCGAGACGCTCATGAAGCGCGTCGCTTTGCGTGGACGTGAAGTAGAAGAGAACATGTCACGCGATTACCTCGAACAACTCGCTCGTGATTACGAGACGTTCGTCGAATCCTATCGCGCGACCCACCCCGAAGTGACGATTCTTTCGTTTAGCGGCGACGAGCTCGACTTCGTCCACAACCCGGATGATTTGACGCACGTCCTCACTACGATTGAACGCGAACTAGAATTGACTAAAGGAGCACAAGCCAAATGACGCTGAATGAAAAGTATAACATTCCGAACGACACGATCATCACGATTGGCGGCATGGTCGGAATCGGAAAGTCGACGATCACCAACTCGCTCGCAGACGCCCTGAACTTCCGGACGTCTCTCGAGAAAGTAGACACGAACCCGTATCTCGATAAATTCTATCATGATTTCGAGCGTTGGAGCTTCCATCTTCAAATCTACTTCTTGGCCGAACGTTTTAAAGAGCAAAAGAAAATCTTCCAATATGGCGGTGGCTTCATCCAAGACCGTTCGATTTATGAGGATACGGGCATCTTTGCGAAGATGCATTACGAGAAAGGTACGATGTCACCGACAGACTACGAGACATACTCGAGTCTATTCGAAGCGATGGTGCTCACACCGTTCTTCCCGCACCCAGATTTGCTCATCTATCTAGAAGGCTCGTTCGAGCAAGTGCTCGACCGCATCCAAATGCGTGGGCGTGAGATGGAACAACAGACCCCGATCTCGTATTGGGAAGAGATGTACGAACGTTACACCGAGTGGATTAACAACTTTAACCTTTGCCCGGTGCTTCGTCTTTCAATCGAAGAATACGATTTGATTAACGATCCAGATTCGGTCGAACTCATCCTTGAGAAGATTGAAAAACAATTGACGATCGCACGTGAAGCGAAAGTCAGATAAGTAAGAAGGTGCGTCGCGTAATTGAGCGGCGCACCTTCTTTATATGTGGGCAATCGCCCGCTTATCGTGCCGCGGCGTCTTCCGTGCCTTCCGGAACCCGTCGATGGAATCGAACACGGCCGCCAAAATCGTGATGGCGACGACTATACCGAACACCCAATTGAACGAGACACCGGCCGGCACGTTCGCTTCGATCCAGGCGAGGAATCGTGCATCGAACAATCGCGGTGAACTCGCCATCCAGATGATGAACGTCGCCGACGCGATGTTGTACATCAAGTTATACGATGCAAACGCATATGACCAACGGCCTTTCACCCATTTCCACAACCCGAGCCCGACTTGAAGCAACACGATGACGAGGAATAATCCAATCACGTCAAAAAGAAACGTTTGGTTGAACACCGGCGTCACCATCGTGAAGCCTGTCGTCGTCGATTCATAGATGCCAATCAACCGCTCCGCGTTGACGTACACACCGAACCAGACCGCCGTAAAAAACAACCCGATCCCAGCATCCCACTTGCTGATCCGTCCGTCGCGCTCCCGTTCCCGAAGTGTATTCACATCCCACTTCATCTTCGGCGTTTTCACATCTTCGCCTCCATAACGCTCGATTAAAAAGAACACGAGTGTAATCCAAAAGATCAGTTGAATACCGACGTTCCATAACGCGTTCCACACGTTCGTCAAAAACGTACCGAGCGTCGGAAGGACCGGACCTGAAAACGTTGGAATGCTCGCTAGCACGAGACCTGCAAAGACGACTGCTAGCACAATCGGTACGACGAGCTTCAAGATCGAGACGTAGAAAGGGAACAGCGTCGGTCCGATGACATATTGCCCTTTATGGACGCGCGCTGCCACGACCGCAGGATGTCCCATTTCATCCAATACACGTTTCACTTCCACTTCCATCGCATCCGCCGGCAACTTCGCTTCAATCTCATGGCGCAACGATTCGGCCAGCTCGTCACGTCTCCCCACCGGAACATGCTTGACGACCTCCTCGACATATAGCTCGACCCAATCCATGACGTTCACCTTCTTTCTCATGAATCCGCACAAACTCTATACGATTAGAATTCCCGCTTTCCTATGAGACTAGCCGTTGTTCGCCACTTTGCCACAAAAAAAAGCCGCAGACCGGAGTCTGCGACCATAAAAAAACGCATCTGCCCATGCAGATGCCCAATCAAGCGGAGTTGGTGGGATTCGAACCCACGCGAGCCTTGCGACTCCTAACGGATTTCGAGTCCGTCCCCTTCAGCCGGACTTGGGTACAACTCCAGGCTTAAAAAAGTGTAAAAAAAAGAAAGTGGAGGAGGTGGTGGGATTCGAACCCACGCAGGCTATTACACCCCTGACGGTTTTCAAGACCGTTCCCTTAAACCACTTGGGTACACCTCCAAAAGATATGAAATTGTTGAGCCTCCAAAATAAAAATGGAGGAGGTGGTGGGATTCGAACCCACGCAGGCTGTTACACCCCTGACGGTTTTCAAGACCGTTCCCTTAAACCACTTGGGTACACCTCCAAAGCTCATATACAATTCGCGAACAATCATCTCGCTCGACATGATTTATAGTACCAACTGATGGGACAGATGTCAAACCCTTTTGTGAAAAAACATTAGAAAAATTTTTATAAAAAATCCGTCGACACGAGTGTCGTGTCGACGGGGTAAAAACGAGCTTAACGTGGTATCTCGATTTTCTCGATGCCGCCCATATATGGACGAAGCACGTCAGGAATGACGACCGAGCCGTCCGCTTGTTGGAAGTTCTCCAAAATCGCAGCGACTGTCCGACCGACAGCAAGTCCTGATCCGTTCAGTGTATGCACGAACTCCGGTTTCGCATTCACGTCACGACGGAAACGGATACCAGCACGGCGCGCTTGGAAATCTTCAAAGTTTGAGCAAGAAGAGATTTCGCGGTACATGCCTTGAGCCGGCATCCACACCTCGATATCGTATTTCTTCGCAGCCGTGAAACCGAGGTCGGCCGTACACATGCTGAGCACTTGATACGGGAGACCGAGACGCTTGAGCACTTCCTCCGCGTGACCTGTCAACAGCTCGAGTTGCTCGTAAGACTCCTCAGGCTTCACGAAACGGACGAGCTCGACTTTGTTGAATTGGTGCTGACGGATGAGACCACGCGTATCGCGGCCGGCCGACCCGGCTTCTGAACGGAAGCAAGCGCTGTACGCCGTGTACGTGATTGGAAGCTGTTCCTCTGCGATAATCTCATCACGGTGCATGTTCGTCACCGGCACTTCCGCTGTCGGGACGAGGAAGTAGTTCGTATCCGCCACTTTAAACGCGTCTTCTTCAAACTTTGGAAGCTGACCCGTCCCGGTCATCGCATCGCGGTTGACCATGTATGGCGGGAGGACTTCTGAATAGCCGTGCTCATCGGCATGCATGTCCATCATAAAGTTGATCAAGGCGCGCTCTAAACGGGCACCGAGTCCTTTATAGAAGACAAAGCGGCTGCCCGTGACTTTCCCAGCCCGCTCGACGTCGACAATCTTCAAGTCTTCCATCACGTCCCAGTGCTGTTTCATCTCGAAATCGAACGTCGGTTTCGTTCCGACTTCACGAATCGTGACGTTGTCGTCTTCCGTTTCACCGATTGGTGTTGATTCATGCGGAATGTTCGGGATGCTGAGCAAAATCATGTTCAACTCCGCTTCGACTTCACGCAAGTCTTCATCCAACAACTTGATTTCATCCCCGAGTCGGCGTGTCTCGAGAATCGGTGCGTCTGCGTCTTGTTTGTTCCGCTTCAATTCGGCGATTTGTTTTGACGCCTCGTTCCGTTTTGCTTTCTTTACATCGACTTCGTTAATCAGGTTGCGTCGTTTCTCCTCGAGCTCTGGGAAACGGTCAAGCGCGCTCAAGTCTTCCCCTCGCTGGGCGAGCTTCGCTTTAATGTCTTCAAAATCTTGGCGTAATCGTTTAATGTCTAACATTCTTATTTCCTCCTTTTTCACATAAAAAAGGCGGCACGTCCCTTTCCCGTAGGAAAGGGACGAACCACCTTGGATCCGCGTTGCCACCCTCGTTGCCTGAAATCCAGGCCACTCGATGCACGTAACGTGTGCAGGACGTGACTTGTTTCCAAGCCAATGCTCCGAGGCCGATTCGGTTACACCATCCCGCTAGTTTGCACCAACCACTAGCTCTCTGTCAGTAGATGACTGTAACGTACTTTTCCTCATCATTGCATCTGTCATTGAATTAGTTTTACTTTACAACAACTCGAGTCTATCGACAAGACTCAGTTTTCCGAGCACGAGTCGGACCTCATCAAGAAAATCTGAAAACGCACGCGTCATCCGTGTTAAAAACGATGCCGTGTCGACCGTTTCTGCTGCCACGAGCGTCGCTTTCGGCGGTTGCTCGCCATCTAAGTAACGGACCGATTCAGAAAGTTCGACCGTCACCGTGCCGACTTGCTTGTCTGTAGCAAGCGGTGCTGTCGTGTCGGGTAAATCATAAACGAGGGACGGGACTTCTTGCCCTTTCTCAATCAATACCTCGAACGTGGACGTCGTGCGGACCGTAGCCCGCTCCGTCTCCCCGCCCGCCACGAAGACAGACTCTGGCACAACCTCGCCGCTCCGTAACAGCGAGGTCATGACAAACTCGCCATACGCATAGTCATGGAGTGCTTTCGTCGCCGTGTAACGACCTTCGTCTGTCTTCGCGCCTAATACGACAGACAATACGGTCCGCCCATCCCGCGTCGAGACACCGACGAAACAGTATCCGGCGTCGTCTGTCGTCCCCGTCTTGAAACCGAGCATGCCGGTATACGACAAATCACGGCCGGCGAGCATCCGATTCGTCGCTTCGAAACGAACACCGTCAATATCGACGTACGCCTGCTTCGTCACATCGAGCACGTCGGGGTATTTCGTTAAATAAGCGAGCGCCAGTTTCATCAAATCGCTCGCCGACGTCAAGTTCTCGCCCGGACGTCCGGCGGAGACCGAGTCGAGTCCAGATGCGTTCGCGAACGTCGTCTGAGTCATCCCGAGCGCCGTCGCCCGTTCGTTCATCAACTCGACGAACGCCGCTTCCGACCCGGAGACCGCCTCACCGAGCGTGACGGCGGCTTCGTTCGCCGAGCGAATCAACGCCACATCATATAATTCTTTCACCGTATACGGTTTATTGACGAGCGGGATGCGAGCAAGACCTGGCTTCTGTGTCAATGCGAGCGCCTCCGCGCTCGGTGTCACTTCCTGATTCCAACTGAGTTCGCCCGCCTCGATCGCTTCGCGGACGAGGAACGCGGTCATCAGTTTTGTAATCGAGGCCGGAGGTAACATCGCATCTTCCTCTTTTGAAAACAGCACTTGACCCGTCGTCAAATCGACGAGCATCGCCCCGCTCGCCTCAACGCTCGGTGCGGCCGCTGCGTTGTTCGGATTCATTATATTCATGAAGATTGCTCCGATGAGCAACCACATCATCCATCTCGCTTTCACAACCTTGCCCCTTTCTATTCATGTCTCGTCTTAGTGTAGCAAAAAACGACATAAAAAAGGCTCCCGATTTCAGGAGCCTCTCCTTTATGCGAGTTGATGCTTGTTCGCCGCCACGATGTTCAAGAAATAGCGGTGCATCGACAAATCGTCTGTCAGCTCAGGGTGGAACGAGCAGGCGACGTATTTATCGTAGCGGACAGCCACGATGGCCTCTTCCACTTCTGCGAGGACATCGACGACCGGTTCGACCGACGCGACTTGCGGAGCGCGGATGAATACCGCTTCTACCGCCTCGTCAATCCCTTTCACCGGTAACGTGACTTCGAAGCTGTCGACTTGACGGCCGAACGCGTTCCGTTTCACGGTCATCGGGATTTTCCGTAGATGGGCATCGTATCCCTCGACTTCCGTCGCGAGCAAAATCAAGCCGGCACACGTTCCGAACATCGGGAGTTCCGTGTTGTCACGAAGCGGTTCGAGTAACCCGTAGCGGTCGAGTAGACGACGCATCGCCGTGCTTTCCCCACCTGGTAGGACGAGCCCGTCAATTTGACTCAAGTCTTCGACCGAGCGGACGACGCGCGTGTCCACGCCGAGTGCTTCGAGCATCCGAACGTGTTCGCGAATCGCCCCTTGCATTCCGAGTACGCCAATCGTCGTCATCTTACCAGCCCCGTGGTGCCATGAGCTCTTCTTCTTTAAGCGTCCGGACGTCTAAGCCTTTCATCGCTTCGCCGAGACCTTTTGACAAACTCGCGATACGCTCGTAGTCGTCGTGGTACGTCGTCGCTTCGACGATCGCACGGGCGAACTTCTCCGGGTTCTCGGCTTTGAAGATTCCTGATCCGACGAAGACGCCGTCCGCACCGAGGTGCATCATGAGCGCCGCATCGGCCGGTGTCGCGATGCCGCCTGCTGCGAAGTTGACGACCGGAAGGCGGCCAGCTTCACGGATTTGCATGAGGACTTCGAACGGTGCACCGAGGTCGCGCGCTTCCGTCATCACTTCATCGACGCTCATCGAGAGGAGACGTTTCACTTGTGCTTGAACCGTGCGCATGTGACGAACCGCTTCGACGATGTTCCCTGTTCCCGGCTCACCTTTCGTCCGAATCATCGCTGCGCCTTCGCCGATGCGACGCGCTGCCTCACCAAGGTCACGGGCGCCACAGACGAACGGTGCTTTGTAGTCACGCTTGTACAAGTGGAACTCTTCGTCCGCTGGCGTCAACACTTCGCTCTCGTCGATGAAATCGACCCCCATCGATTCAAGGACACGTGCTTCGGCGATATGACCGATCCGGCATTTTGCCATGACTGGGACCGAGACCGCTCCCATAACATCTTCGATAATCGTTGGGTCTGCCATCCGGGCAACTCCACCCATTTTACGAATATCTGAAGGAACGCGCTCGAGTGCCATGACGGCGACCGCACCTGCCGCCTCAGCAATTTTAGCTTGTTCTGCGTTGATGACGTCCATGATGACGCCGCCTTTTTGCATCTCGGCCATCCCGCGTTTTACTTTATCTGTACCGACTTGTCTCTTTTCCATTTAAATCCCCTCCATATAGGCTAATCTACTTGTAAGTATAGATTGAATTGACTATATTGAAAGTGTCAGTTTGATAGTTTTTAAAGTGGTCAGTTCAGTTGAAGGACTTCCGTTTTGCATTCTCGAATGGAATCAATGAGAAAGGAGGACTGTGAGATGGCACAATTCGACCCGCGCGACAAAGCGCAAGATCGTACTTACTATGGGAAACCAGGTTTATTCGGCTTACTCCTCGTCCTTGGTTTCGTCCTTTATTTCTTCTTCGGGTGACCACGGAAAGGATTCATGATGGATATGCTCACGCTCGCGCTCGAACCTGAATCGAGCACGCCTTTATATGAACAACTTTATTTACACATCCGCCAAGCGATCGTCGACGATACGTTGACGACCGGGACGAAATTGCCGTCCAAGCGGAAATTGAGCGACTTCATCGACGTCTCCCAGACGACAATCGAACTCGCCTACGCTCAGCTCCTTGCCGAGGGCTATATCGAGTCCGTTCCGAGGAAAGGTTTCTACGTGTTGCCGCAAGAAGAGCTATACGTGCAGCGCAACGAGCGGATGCAGACGATTGAGCCGCTCCCAGAGAAGAAGACGTATACGTTTGACGTATACCCGAGTCAAATCGACACGGCCGCCTTTCCGTTCGAACGATGGCGCCGCCATATCAAACAAGTTGTCACCGAGGAGAACAGTGACTTGCTCACCCTCGGTCCCGTCCAAGGCGACCTCGTGCTCCGTCAAGAGATCGCGACGTATCTCTATCATTCCCGAGGTGTGAGCTGTTCTCCTGAACAGATTATTGTCGGTTCCGGCACCGAGCAGTTGCTCCCGCAACTTCTCGACTTGTTGACCGACGCGAAGACGTTCGGCATTGAAGACCCAGGGTACCCGCTCACGAAACAGCTATTCGAACAGCAAAAGCTTCGTTATATTCCAATCCCCGTCGATGAGAGCGGTCTCGTCGTCGACCGACTCGAGACAGAACAAATCGATGCCGTCTACGTCACGCCGGCCCATCAGTTCCCGACCGGTACGATCTTGTCCGTCAGTCGACGGCAACGCCTTTTGAACTGGGCGTCCGACCGTCAGACGTACATCATCGAGGACGATTATGATAGCGAGTTCCGCTATAGCGGGAAGCCAATCCCTTCACTGCAAAGCATGGACCAAAACGAGCGCGTCATTTATTTGAGCACGTTCTCAAAATCGCTCATGCCGTCGCTTCGAATCGGGTATATGGTATTGCCGCCAAAACTGTTGAATCGATACCGGGCACGTTACCGTCATTTCACTTGCAGCGTGCCCCGCTTCGAACAGCATACGCTCGCCGAGTTCATGGCATGTGGAGACTTCGAGAAACATTTGAACCGGATGCGCAAAACCTATCGGCGAAAACTCGAGATTGTCGTCTCCGCCTTCAAACCATATGAATCGGCCATAACGGTCTCTGGAACGAGTGCGGGTCTCCATGTCATCCTGACAGTGAAGACAGCTCATTCGAATGAGACGTTGCGCCGACAAGCCGAGGCGGCAAGTATTCGCATGAAAGCGATGGATGAATACGCGATTCATCGGCAAGATTTGACCCGACAGTTCCTGTTCGGGTTTGCCGCCATCTCAGAGGACGTGTTGCCAATCGTGATCGACCGACTCATGTCGTGTTGGAATATACCGAAAGGAGGGACATCCGGGGGCTAAGCTACCGCGGATGACACAATCATGAGACGCATCCGCTTCGGACTGGGTATCCTCTTCATCCTTGTCGGGTTGTTTTTCCTATCGAACGCGTGGTGGAAAGACCAAGTCGCGGTGTTTAACAGTCAACGCGTGACCGAAGGCTTGCAACTGAAGCAACCGAAATCAGGCGAGTTTGACTTTTCAGCTGTCGCTCCGCTGTCATGGAACGATTTAGTGACAGTGCGCAATCGTTTTCATGAATTGCCGACAATCGGAGTGATTTCGGTGCCGGAAATCAAGTTGGAGTTGCCCATCATGTATGGACTTGAAGCCGATAACTTGGCCGTCGGGGCCGGGACGATGCGTCCAAACCAACAGATGGGGCTCGGCAATTACGCTTTGGCCGGTCATTATACCCAAAGCCCGACCTCCTTGTTTGGCCCACTCCATGAGATTGAAACGGGAATGAGCGTGTACGTCACCGACTTGACGCACACGTATGAATATGTCGTCACGTCGCTTGAAACGGTTCCGCCATCTCGAGTCGATGTGCTCGATGAGACAATCGATCCGACCATCACGCTCGTCACATGTACGTTTGATGCGACCGAGCGATTGATTGTTAAAGGAAGATTGGCTCAGACAACACCTTATGCCCCGTGACCGCCCACAAAAATGTTGGGCGGCTTTTTATTTTTTAAAAATTATATTGTTAACGCTTACATAATCGGCTACACTATTTTTGAAACCGGTTGCACAATTTTCCTGTTTCGTTGCCCTGTAGACGATCAAATTTCCTGAAAGAGGTGCTTTATGAAGAATAAAACCGCACGCCGTACGTCCACCCTCCTGTTATCTTCTGTCCTCCTGATTCAAACAGGCGTCCCGGTGAACGTCCTCGCCGAACCGACGGCAATCAACATTGATGGAGTCAAGAGTGATTGGACCAACGTCCCGGCGCTCGCCACGTCCCCTACGGCCGGATGGCAAGGGTTTGACCTCGGCGACTTGTACATGCAAAATGACGCCAAGCATCTTTATTTCTATGTCGATGCGAAGAATGTCCCGAATTGGGGCGACAACGGCCAGTACATAAACATCGCACTTCAAGTGAATGACGAGGACTCGGGCGTGAACACGAATCCACTCGGTTACCCGTTCAACTTCAGTCAAACCGATCGGAAGCCGCAGTATCATATTTTACTTCGCGTCGATGGCGACACAGCGATTAAAGAAGCCGCGCTCTATGAATCGGGCAAGTCCGTTCCACTCGCGAATTTGACGAACTTGAACGGCGCCTCGTTCGCCCTCGATCGGACGAAAGGTTTCGAAGGAAAAATTCCATTGTCGCTGCTTGGTTTAACGAACAACGACCAGCTCCGGGTCTTGACCGTGCTGAGTGGAAACAATGCCGGAGAACACGGCGCATTTGACACCATCCCAAGCAATCCGGGCAACAAACTAGCCGACAGTTGGAACGTCTCGGCGAACCCATCGACGCAATCCGTGTATAGCTCGGCCTATACGCTGCGCGGTGTCGAGTCGGTGAGCCAATTGGAAGTGACGACCGTAACGCCGGCGAACCAATCGACGGACATCGCCCTCGATGCCCCGATTACATGGACGTTCAATGAACCCGTCACACTCAATGCTTCCGATGTCAGCTTGAAGAGCGGGGGTACGTCTGTCCCGTTCCGTGTCGAAACGAGCGGATCGACGGTGACGGTGACACCGACAGCTCCATTTACACTCGGTCAAACGTTGGAAGCAACCATCCCAGCAGGTGCCGTCACAGGCAAATTGTCGAACACGACGCTCCCTGCCCTCACGACGTCGTTTAAGACGATCACGGAAGTGGCGGATCCATGGAAGACGCAGCGGTATATCGAGATGACGTACGTCCGGGCAGACGGGGATTATAAGGATTGGAACTTATGGACGTGGAGCACCGGTGCGAAAGATGGGCAAGTCGATCCGTACAAAGTGACCGAAGCTGGGGCCATCTTCCGCATCCCGGTCGGAAAAGACGCGACGAACGTCGGCTTCGTCATTCGCAAAGGCACGGACTGGGCCGTCAAAGACGGTTACGGGGAAGACCGATACGTCAAACTCGGTACCGATCGCATCACAAAAGTCGTCGTTGAGAGCGGAAAAGGTGTGTTCCACCAAGTTCCGACGATTCAAGGACCGGTCTTTGAAAACGGCGAGATCACGTTCTTCTATCGAGATAAAGCGTTATATGAAGCAGGTACACTCAATCAAATCGAGCGCGTCGCTTTGAAAGTGAACGGGACGACGTATCCGATGACGTACGAAGCGAAGAACGAATGGTTCCGTCACACGGTTAAACTACCGGAAGGGACACATGACTATACGTTCCTCGTGACGAAAGATGGCGTGACGACTGAGGTGAAAGACCCTTATTTCGAAGCGTCACGTGTTGAATACAAACGTCCGAACGTCAAGTTGACGTCGTCCGTCTCACCAAAAGCCATCAGTTCGCGGGAAAACGCCGTCGTTCACGTGAAGCCGACGCTTCCAAAAGGAGTGACGTTGCGTGAGCTTTACATCGATGCCCGCCCACTCGGTGGACCGGCAAAACTAGCAATCGACCCAGCGCTAAACAAACAGACGATCGCGGTCAAAGACTCTGTGAAGCCGGGCAATAAAACGCTGACGATTCAAGCAATCGACCAATACGGTAACGTGCACACGACGAAGACAAGCGTCAACGTCCGACCGGTCACGATGAAAGACAAACAAGAATTCGACTGGGACGAGGCACGGATTTACTTCATGTTGACGGACCGGTTCTATGACGGCGACAAGACGAACAACAATCCGAACGGAGAGTATTACGACTTAGATCATCCTGAGTCATATCACGGCGGTGATTTCGCCGGTATCACGAAAAAACTCGACTATCTCGATAAGCTAGGCATCAACACGATTTGGATCACGCCGATTGTGGATAACATCGACTGGGATCTCCGCTACGGAAAAGAAGGATCTCAATATGGCTATCATGGCTATTGGGCGAAAAACTTCGAGAAACTCGATGAACATCTCGGGGACATGGCAGCGTTCCATCGTTTAATTGACGCCGCGAACGAACGCGGTATCAAAATCATGGTCGATGTCGTCTTGAACCACCCAGGTTATGGGATGGAACCTGGTGCGGTATCGAATGGAGCGACGAACTTCCCGACGAATAAAGAGCGGCAAGTATTTGAAGGCATGATTCGTTCGAATCCGGTCGACGGGGACGACTTGAAGATGTCGCTTTCTGGACTTCCGGACTTTAAGACAGAAGAAGCTGCCGTCCGGGACCAACTCGTCAAATGGCAAACCGACTGGATTAAGCGCTCGAAAACGAAGAAAGGCAACACGATTGATTACTTCCGGGTCGACACGGTCAAACACGTCGATTCGACGACGTGGAAGTCGTTCAAAAACGAGTTGACTGCCATCAAGCCGGACTTCAAGCTAATTGGTGAACATTACGGTGCAAGTGTGAATAACACAGGCGGTTACTTGCGTAGCGGTCAAATGGACTCCCTCCTCGACTTTGATTTCAAATATCAAGCGGAGAGCTTCGTGAACGGGAACATTGATGGAGTCGAAAGTGCCCTTCAATACCGGAACAAGCAACTATCAAACGAGGCGACGCTTGGTCAGTTCTTGTCGAGCCATGACGAAGATGGCTTCCTCGTCTCGCGTGCAGGTGGCGACGAAGGAAAACATATGGTCGCGGCCTCGCTTCAAATGACAGCCAAAGGGCAACCGGTCATTTACTACGGTGAAGAGATCGGCCAATCTGGAAAACATGCTGGTGACATGGATAAAGGCGAGTTTAACGAAAACCGTTACGACTTCGACTGGAAACGCGTCACGGGTGAAGGGAAAGCGATGCATACGCATTACCAGAAGCTGTTGAACATCCGTGCCGATTACTCGAAAGTGTTCAGCAAAGGGACACGCACTGTTGTTTCCGGGGGATCGAGCACAGGCTATTCCATCTTTGAACGAACATACGGCAAACAATCTGTCCTTGTCGGCTTGAACACGAAAGAGACGGCGCAAAAGGCGACGTTCCAAACGAAACACAAGCATAAGACCGTGCTCGTCGATCGCTATAGTGGACGCGCTTACGTCGTACAACACGATGGCAAAGTCACGGTACAATTGCCTGCCCAAGATCAAGGCGGGACCGTCATCCTTGTGAAGAGATAAAAAAAATCCGTTGCTCACGATTTGAGCAACGGATTTTTTTATCTTGAGTAGTTTGGTGCTTCTTTTGTGATATGCACATCGTGCGGATGGCTCTCTTGCAGTCCAGCACCTGTCATGCGGATGAACTGCGTGTCTTCACGAAGCGAACGAATGTCCGCCGCGCCACAGTAGCCCATCCCTGAACGAAGACCACCGATGAGTTGGTAAACCGTATCGGCCAATTCACCCCGATAGGCGACGCGTCCTTCGATACCTTCTGGGACGAACTTCTTATCAGCTTCTTGGAAGTAACGGTCTTGGCTACCACGTTTCATCGATGCTTCCGATCCCATTCCACGATACGTCTTGAACTGACGGCCCTGGTAAATTTCCATTTCGCCCGGGCTTTCTTTCACACCGGCCAAGAGGCTACCGAGCATGACAGCATGCGCACCTGCAGCAATCGCCTTGACGATATCGCCTGAGTATTTGATGCCACCGTCGGCGATGACCGTCACGCCATGTTCACGGGCTTCTGTGACACAGTCATAGACAGCCGTGATTTGCGGCACACCCACTCCTGCGACAACACGTGTCGTACAAATCGAACCAGGACCGATACCGACTTTGATGACCGAAGCACCGGCTTCAATCAATGCCCGTGTCGCTTCCGCCGTCGCGACGTTACCTGCGATGATCGGGAGTGTCGGGAAAAGGTCACGTAGTTCTTTTACTTTCTCGATGACCCCTGCCGAGTGACCGTGCGCCGTATCGACGACGAGCGCATCAACGCCGGCATCGACCAGGATTTGTGCACGTGACGCAGCATCTCCCGTGACTCCGACTGCAGCCGCGACGAGGAGACGACCTTGCTTATCTTTCGCAGCATGCGGAAATTGTTCGACTTTCTCGATATCTTTCGTCGTGATGAGTCCCTTTAAAATGCCTGCATCATCGACGAGTGGTAACTTCTCGATTCGATGCTGGTGAAGGATGCGTTCCGCTTCTTCGAGTGACGTGCCGACTTTGGCCGTAACCAAGTTTTCAGTCGTCATGACGTCTTCAATCACCGTGGAATAGTCTTTAATGAAACGAAGGTCACGGTTCGTCAAAATCCCGATGAGTTTTCGTTCTGTTTCCGAGTTGACGATTGGTACGCCAGAAATCCGATATTTGCTCATCAAATATTCCGCATCATACACTTGCCGTTCTGGAGTTAAATAGAAAGGGTTTGTGATGACACCGTTCTCTGAACGTTTGACGCGATCGACGTGCTCGGCTTGCATTTCCATGGACATGTTCTTGTGAATGACGCCTAGACCACCTTGGCGTGCCATCGCAATCGCCATCGGTGCTTCCGTCACAGTATCCATCCCGGCACTAATGACTGGAATGTTCAACTCGAGACCTTCACAAAGCTTCGTACTTAAGCTAACGTCTCTTGGTAAGACGTTCGAGAATCTCGGCACGAGTAAGACATCATCAAATGTTAATCCTTCTTTTGCAAACTTGTTTTCCCACATAAAAATCGATTGCCCCTTTCCTATCGGACCCGAATCTTTGTTTCGAAATATTTCTGTAATGGTAACAGGTATGACGAGAAAGTGCAATTCAATTGAGGATGTTCAGAAAGTTCTGAATTGTGTTCGTTTGAGCGAACGTATGGGAAAAACATTCGGAAATCGTTTAAATTTTATTCATATAATAGGTAGTTTTAGAAGAAAAGCATAGAAAAAGACGACCAAGCAGATGCTTGATCGTCTCATGTTGCCTGGCAACGTCCTATCCTCACAGGGGGAGACCCCCAACTACTTTCGGCG
>NZ_JACSMC010000044.1:0-18976 GCF_018618435.1 Exiguobacterium sp. s150
CCTCATCTGAAGGCTTGAGCAAAACAGAAATGGACTGCGCTCGCACAAGCACTTCAGAATCCCACTGCTTTAGCTGTGGGAGTGTCAATATTCACGTTCGTCTTGGCGCTCGTCGGTTGCACGAACGAACAAGCAGCCACGCCGAAACCGACCGAGAAGACACCGGAAACGAAACCGGTGTCGGCCTCGAACGGGACATTGCCGAAAGACATCGACGTCGCCCTGATCATGCAAATGTCGATTGGGACGTTCTCGTCGCAGTACATAAACGGTGTGACCGAACAAGTCGAATCGTTCGGCGGCAACGTGAAAGTGTATAACGCCGACAATGATTTGTCGAAGATGGCGAGTTATGTCGACACGGCGACGACGCAAGGTGTCGATGTCATCTTGATTGATCACGGGCGCGCCGACGCGTTGAAAGAACCCGTCCAACGCGCGCTCGACAAAGGCATCAAAGTCGTGGCGTTCGACAACGATTTGACGAACGAAGGCGTCACGGTCATCGACCAAGACGACTATTCGCTCGCGTGGCGTTCGCTCAAGGCGCTCGCGGAGGATTTGGACGGGGAAGGGAAGATCGTCACGATTTGGGTCGGCGGTTTCACGCCGATGGAACGTCGCCATACGATTTACGATGCGTTCTTGAAGCGTTATCCAGGGATCGAGGAAGTGGCCAAGTTCGGTTCGGCGACGAACAACACCGCGCTCGACACACAGAGCCAGATGGAAGCGATCTTGAAGAAGTACCCGGAAGGCGAGATTGACGCCGTGTTCGCGATGTGGGACGAATTCGCCAAAGGTGCGAGCCGTGCCATCAAACAAGCCGGGCGCGATGAGATTGCCGTCTACGGCATCGATTTGAGCGATGAGGACCTTCAGCTCATGCAAGAAGAGGGAAGCCCGTGGAAAGTGACGGCAGCGACCGACCCGGCCGAGATTGGTCGTGTCCAAGTCCGATATGCTTACCAAAAATTAGCTGGTGAAGAGACGCCGTCCATCCATTCGATTGACCCGTACTTAGTCGACCGTGACGTCTTACCGGACGAGAAAGTGACGATGGATGATCTCGGTCAATACGTACCGAATTGGGGCGCGTCGGACGCGGCTTGGTCGGACTGGATGAAATGATGATTCGGCTTGAACGCGTCACCAAACAATACGGGGACGTGACGGTGCTCGATGACGTCACGTTCGGGCTGCGTCGCGGCGAGATTCATGGCCTTCTCGGCTTGAATGGGGCCGGGAAGAGCACGTTAATCAAGCTATTGAACGGCACGACGGCACCGACGTTCGGGTCCATCTCGCTTGACGACGAGACCGTCATGCTCACGCCGGCCGAAGCGATTCGACGTGGTGTCATCACCGTGTCGCAAGAAGTTGATGATGCGCTTTATCTCGACTTACCGGTCTATGAGAACGTCGTGCCGTGGCAGACGGTCGAACGGATTCAACCGCGTGAATTGAAGCGACGGGCGACGGCGTATTTGAAGCGTGTCGGTCTCGCAATCGATGTGACGAAACCGAGTGGGCATTATCCGCTCAGCGTCAAACAACGCATCTTAATCGCCCGGGCGCTTGCGAGCGAGGCGACGTACCTCTTGCTCGACGAACCGACGGCCGCCTTGTCGACGGACGATGCGGCGGCACTGCTTTCGCTACTGCAGACACTCGTCGAAGACGGCGTCGGCATCCTCCTCATCACACACCGCTCCGAAGAACTGACACGTGTCACGACGACGACGACGTTTCTCCGGGACGGGCGGCTCGTCTATGAAGGGCCGTTCCAACCGTTGTCGACCGAAGACGTCCATACGCTATTGAGCGGGACGGCACTTGTAGATGAGTTGGAAAAAGCGACACCGACGAACGAGGTCCAACTGAAGGCGACGCTCACGTTACCCGCGTTTGGGACCGAGTTATCGTTCACCGCCTACAAAGGCGAGGTCGTCGGCATCGGCGGCGTGACGGGGAGCGGCAAGACGGAGCTCGTCGAGGCGTTGTTCGGTTTGTCAGACGCGAAGCAACACATCGAGCTCAACGGGAACGTGACGACGATCCACACCCCGCGACAAGCGGTCCGCGCGGGGTTCGCCTTCGTCCCGGAAGAACGGCGCAAGCAAGGACTCTTTCTCGACGACTCGATTGAACGAAACGCGTTAGTCGTGGAAGGCGAGACGAGCGTGTTACAACGCGTCTTGTCCTCGCTTCGTGTCAAATATGCCCATGTTCGACAGCCGGTGCGTGAGTTGAGCGGTGGCAATCAACAAAAAGTCGTCCTCAGCAAGTGGTTGTTTGAAGACCGGGACGTGTATTTACTCGACGAGCCGACGAAAGGCGTCGACGTGACGGCGAAACGGGACATTTATGAACTCGTGACACGACTGGCCAAACAAGGCAAGACGGTCATCTTCACGTCGAGTGAAGCGCATGAACTCGAACTCGTCGCCAACCGGATGCTCTGGCTCGACCGCGGCCGTTGGCAACAGAAAGGAGGGGCATGACATGGCCCAACTCGTACTCAAACCGAAAGCGAAGCGATTCACGGGAATCGGTCAATACGGAACGCTGTTCGCGATTCTCGCATTGATTGCGGTCTTCGGCGTGACGAACGACCAGTTCCTCACGTACGCCAACTTCAGCGACATCATCAAATCCGTCTCAATCGTCTCGCTGCTCGCCCTCGGGGTGACGTTCTCGCTCATCGTCGGCGGGTTCGACTTATCGGTCGGCTCGACGGCAAGTCTCGCGACGATCGGGGCGGCGTCAAGCCTCGTGTTACATAGTCAAGAGCTACTCGTCGCCTTGCTCGTCCCAATTATTCTCGGCGTTCTCGTCGGGCTGTTGAACGCGCTCGTGACAATCAAATTCCGGTTGCCGGACTTGCTCGCGACGCTTGCCATCATGTACGTCATCAACGGGGTCCAATTGACGTACACGAAAGGGTTCTCGATTTATGACAACATGCCGATTGATGGAGGAACGGCGCCGGGGCGGTTCATCCCATCGTTCCTCTTCATCGGCCAAGGTTCAATCGGTCCGGTCCCGTTCGTCGCCATCTTGATGATCCTCTTCTTCGCCGGGGCCCATCTGTTCTTGACGTATTCGAAGACGGGGCGCGAGTTCTATTACGTCGGCTCGAACGTCGAGGCGGCCCGTCGTTCGGGTATCGCCGTCAATCGAATCAAGCTGTACGCTTACGTGTTGAGTGGGCTATTCGCAGCCATCGGCGGCATCATCTTGGCGTCACGGATCGGCACGGGCCAAGTGTCGGCCGGCGCACCGCTCCTCATGGACGCGGTCGCGGCCGCCTACATCGGCTACGCCGTCTTCGGTACGGGACGCCCGAACGTCGTCGGCACGTTAATCGGTGCCGTCTTGATTGGCATCTTGTTGAACGGGCTGACGATGTGGGATGTGCCGTACTATGCCCAAGACATCGTCAAAGGGGCCATCTTGATTGCGGCGCTCGGCTTGTCGTATATCCAAAAGAAACAGTTCGCATAGGAAAAGTCCTCAGAATCAACCATTCTGAGGACTTTCTTTGCGTTCCATGCGGACGAAGTCATACACGCTCCCGTTCGTCGGTTGTTGAAACGAACCGGTCTGTTTGAAACCGCACGTCTCATACAGCCGGATGGCCCGTTTGTTGAAGGCGGCGACGGCGAGCGTGATGCGACGCGGCGCGTACGTCGTCTCGATGAAGTCGAGAATCGACGAAAGGAACGCGCGTCCACTCCCGCGTCCGGTCAAGTCCGGACGCATACCGAGGCCGATATCAAGCGTTTCATCATCCGTTCTCGCGACGCTCACGAAACCGATTAGTTCGGTGTCGGACGTGATGGCGAACACAGACGGTCCGCGCTGTTCGGCGTCTAAAAATTCGGCCAAATCGGCTTCGTCCGCTTCCATGTTGTAGAAGGCATAATCGCCTTCATAATGCCACGTAAAGGCAATCGTTTCAGCTTGTGGCTGGGTCAGGGTAGAAAATTGATACGTCATGTGAATTTCCTCGATTCAAGGTCAGAATGGAGTGCTACACTCATTATAGTACCACCAACTTAAAAAATGGGGTGACCACATGGGAATCAAATTAGACATGGTCGGCATCGTCGTCGAAGATATGAAACGGGCGCTCGACTTCTATCGTTTGCTCGGCTTAACGATCCCGGAAGCGATGGATGGGGAAGCGCACGTCGAGGTCGACGACGGCGGTGTCCGGCTCGCCTTCGACACGGTCGAAGTGGCCGAATCGGTGTATGGGGAATGGAAGCAGGCGACGGGACACCGGGTCGAACTCGCTTTCTTATGCGACAGTCGGGATGAGCTAGATGCGCGCTATGAGGCGATCGTCGAGCATGGTTATGCCTCGCATCGGGAACCGTGGGATGCGTTTTGGGGGCAACGCTATGCCATCGTCATCGACCCGGACGGAAACCTCATCAGTCTATTCGCAGGATGACAAGACCCTCGCCGGGTTCGGCGAGGGTTTATTCGTCTCGTGTCTCGCCCCACGAGCAGAGCGCCTTCATCGCCGGCTGCAGGCTGAGCGCCTCCTCGCTTAGCGAGTATTCGACGTGCAGCTGCTTCTCGGTCGAATAGTCGATACGGCGGACCATGCCGAGCTGTTCGAGCTCGCGTAGTTGGTCGGTCAATACTTTGCGACTGACGTCGGGGATGGCACGCTGAATCTCGGAGAAGCGGCGTGGGCCGTCCTCGAGCGTACAGTACACTTGGGGCCGCCATTTGCCGCCGATGATGTCGAGCGCCTTGTTGACGGGGAACGGGGTCGTCATGTTCAGTTTGCCTCGCTTTCGGGTAGTTACTTCAATGTGCGTACTATTTTTCTTGCTTCGATGAAGGTATCGTATCGTTATCGATCAAATTGAGCAAACAAAAAGGAGCGGATGACAGTGACATATCCACGTACATTCTCACATATCGGACTATCGGTGCCGAGTGTGGCGGAGGCAGTGAAATTTTATGAGGACGTGATGGGCTGGTACACGATCATGCAACCATCAGACGTCGTCGAGGACGACTCGCCGATTGGTGTCATGTGCACGGACGTATTCGGACCGGGCTGGGGTAGCTTCCGAATCGCCCATATGTCGACCGGTGACAAAATCGGGATTGAGTTGTTCGAGTTCCCGAACAATGAGTCGCCGGAGGACAATTTCGAGTTTTGGAAGACGGGCATTTTCCACTACTGCGTCCAAGACCCAGACATCGAGGGACTCGTTGAGAAAATCGTCGCCCACGGCGGAAAACAACGCATGCCGATTCGGGAGTATTACCCGGGCGATAAACCGTACCGGATGGTGTATTGTGAAGACCCGTTCGGCAACCTCGTCGAGATTTACTCGCACTCGTATGAATTGACGTATTCGGAAGGAGCGTATTGAAATGAAGGCATGGTTACTCGATCAACCAGGACTCAATCATCTACATCTCGGGGAGACGGAGCGGCCGACACCGAAAGCGGGCGAACTGCTCATCAAAGTCGAGGCGGTCGCGTTAAACCCGGTCGACTATAAAGTTGGCACGAACGGCAACCCGAACTGGTCGTACCCGCACATTCTCGGGGTCGACCTCGTCGGGGAAGTCGTCGAAGTCGGCTCGAGTATCGCCAACATCATCACCGGGTCACGTGTCGCCGTCCATACGAGCCTCGGGAAGAACGGTGGCTTCGCAGAGTATGCGGTCGTCGATGCGCGTGCCTGTGCCGTCGTCCCGCCTGACGTGAGCGATGAAGCCGCTGCGGCCATCCTTTGTGCCGGTATGACGGCGTATGAGGCGGTCATGCAGAAATTGAACACGCGTGACAAAGAGACGATTCTCATTCACGCCGGAGCAGGCGGGGTCGGCGGTTACGCGATCCAACTTGCGAAGAAACTTGGGCTTAAGGTGTTCACGACGGCGTCGCCTGACAACTTTGACTGGGTGAAAGCGCTCGGTGCCGATGTCGCCATCGACTATAACACGGAAGACGTGACGGAACGGATCATGGAAGAGACGGACGGTCGCGGCGTCGACCTCATCTTGAATACGGTCGGTCGTGACGTGGCGACAGCCGACCTCGACCGGCTCGCCTTCAGTGGACAGCTCGCCTATATCGCCGGTCCGCCGGATACGTCGAACGTGAAAGGCTTTACGCTCTCGCCGTCCATCCATGAGGTCGCCCTCGGTGCGGCCCATGCGAGTGAGGATGAGCGCGCCATTCGCAACTTGGCATATATGGCGGAGGAATTGATGAAATTACTCGAGGCCGGTGAATTGAACGACCTCGTCATGGACGTTTTGCCGTTCGATCGGTTGAAAGATGGTTTGGAACAACTGCAAACACGAAAAGTACGCGGGAAATTGATCGTCCGGGTACGCGATTAATGATGGTGCCTCCTATCTATGGATAGGGGGCCATTTTTGGAGGGGATGACATGGATTTACGGACATCGTATCAACAGACGTCGCATCAACTGAGCGGTCATGGCAGACGGAACGTCGGCGTCTTGCAACAAGTGTTCGCCGAGGTCGACCCGAATCAGGCGAGCGACCATTACGGGACGGGCGAAGTCATCGAGCGGTTCGAGCAGAAACTGGCGCAAGAACTCGGCATGGAAGACGCCATCTTCTTCCCGAGCGGCACGATGGCGCAACAGATTGCGTTACGCATTTGGGCAGACGAGACGAAGAACCGACGCGTCGCCTATCATCCGCTCTGTCACCTGGAGATTCACGAACAGGACGGCTTAAAGGAACTGCATCACCTCGAGCCAATCTTGATTGGGGACGACAAGCGGTTGATGACGCTCGAGGAAGTGCAGGCGTTGCCCGACATCGCCTGCCTGTTGATTGAGTTGCCGCAAAGGGAGCTCGGGGGCTATTTGCCACCGTTCGATGAACTTGAGGCAATCAGTCACTTGTGCTGGGAGCGGGGGATTCGTCTGCATCTCGATGGGGCACGATTATTCGAGACGCTACCGTATTATGAGAAGACGGCAGCGGACGTGTGTGCGCTGTTCGACAGCGTTTACGTCTCGTTCTACAAAGGCATCGGGGGGATTGCCGGCGCCATCTTGGCCGGACCGAAAGCGTTCTGTACCGAAGCGAGAGTGTGGAAGCGGCGGTATGGTGGCGATTTGATTGGACTGTACCCGTACATCATCCCGGCCGACTATTACTATGAGCTTCGGAAAAGGCGGATGGCAAGCTATTATGAACAGGCGAAGGAACTCGCGCGCCGTTTCAATGCGCTCAATGGGGTATGGACGACACCGGACGTCCCGGTGACGAATATGTTCCACCTTCATGTTGAAGGGGACGTGGAGGCAGTCTCGGCCTGGATTCAATCCGTTCAAGACGCGACCGGAATCGGCATAACGGGCTATCTCGTACCCTATGACGGCTATTGTTCGACCGAAATCAGTGTCGGGGATGCGTATGAGGCGATTGATGCACCTCAACTCAATCGACTATTCGAACAATTCGAGCGATGAGGAATTAGAAAAAGCACCGCACCTCAGTCGAGGAGCGGTGCTTGCTGCTATCTGGATACGATGGCGTCGAGGCGTTCGAGCTGCGAGGCGAAGCCTTCGACGGCGCCCATTTCGACGACCTTTTCAAGCGATTCGACGTCCGAGAACTCGGAGCGGCTGACGAGCAGTGTGCCGTTCGGGATGTCTAAAAACTCGTTCGTGATTGTCATGACAGGAAAGTCTGAATTGATGTTCCCGTCCGCATCCGAGAAGGCGTCCGTATAGACAATTTTTCGATGTGGTTTAATCTCGACGAACGTCGACTTCCCCCATGACTCCATCCCATAATAGTCGCCTTGATTTTTGTCGACACATGTCATCTTGTAATGCCACGTCCCGCTCGGTTCGAACGCGAACGTGCGAACCTCGGTCTTCCATCCGGCCGGTCCCCACCAAGATTCGAGATGGGTTGGGCTCGAGAAGGCTTCGAACACGAGCTCGCGTGATGCCCGAAAGCTACGTTCGACGACGAGTGTGTTGCCTTCCACGTGCGATTTGACAGCCCCCATTGAAACATCCCCTTTCATGAGAAAGCGTCTTGACCTCAACGTAGTCCTTATTCCCGCTTTTTGGAGAAGTACAACTTGTTCAGTCAAACAACAAATCGAGCACCGTCTCACCGATAGGGCGTTCTTTCCCTTCGTATGGGAACGAGTGGATATGAATGGCCGGATTGAAGTTCAGCTCGATGATACCGTAGTCACCTTCACGCTCGAGCGACGGAATCATCATGTCGACACCGCAAATCGTCGCACCGACCGCCTTCGCGGCCGCGACGGCGATCTGTTTATACGAATCGGCGATGTGGTCGGTATAGTCGACGCTGTCGCCGCCGGTACTGATGTTCGAGTTCTCGCGAAGGAAGACGCGCTCACCATCCGCGAGTACACTGTCCGGTGTCTTGCGTTGAGGGCGCAGGAACGAAACGACGATGTCATCGATCTCGATTTTTTCGAGCGGGGTCTTGTATCCTTTTCCGCGGAGTGGGTCTTCGTTTTTTTGGGCGACGAGCTCACGGATTGTCGAGACGCCGTCTCCGGTCACATTCGCCGGGACGCGGTGCAAGATGCCCGCCACCTCGTCGCCGATGACGAGGAAACGATACTCTTTTCCGGGCAGGAACGTCTCGAGCAGAACGACGTCATCAAACGTACGAGCGTGATGGAACGCCGCGAGCGCCTCGTCGAGCGTCGTCCCGTCCTTGAAAATGTGGATGCCAATCCCGAAGTTCGTCGACTTCGGTTTCAAAACGACCGGCTCGTTTGAGAACGCATGCCAAGCGTTTCGTAAATCGGTTTCACTTCGGAGTTCGACTCCTTCAGGGACGCGGATGCCATGCTCGGCGAGGACGTGTTTCGTCACCGTCTTGTTTTCCATCATGAGCACCGACACGTAGTTGTCTTTTGACGTCTTCGTCGCCTGTTTCACATATTCGGTCCGGTTGCCGTGGCGAATCCGGATGAACTGGTCGTCTCGGTCGATGACATCAATGGTGTAGCCACGTTTCAAGGCCGCCTTCATCAAAATCTGCGTCGACAGCTCCATGTCCGAGTAGCCGTGCATTCGGAACCGGTTGGCGTATGCGTCTCGATAGAACAGTTCGGCTTGCCGGAGCGACCAGGCCGTGTAGCCTTCGGTTGTCATCACTTTCGTCAACCGGGCCGAATACGTCGCGTCCACATGGTCGATTCGTTCGCGGACGGAGCCGAAGACGTCCGCGAACCCGAGGGCGTAGCGAGTGTTGAACGCTTCGATGTCATCTAACAGTTCGTTCGCATACGTGTGTAAGGCGATCGAATCGCCATCCCGGTGCAACGTGAGCGTCGGGGATAGCCCTTCTTTGGCGACAAGCTGTTGGTTATGGAACGCCTCGGCCTGCCAGTTTGCGGAGTCTGTCTCGTCTTTTAACGCCAAGTAGAGCAGGAAGATGTGCAGGAACTTCAAGTCGTCGAGGGCGATGCCCGTCTTCTCGAACGGGTTCAAATCGATGTTTCGAATCTCGATATAGTCGATGCCGTTCGTTTCAAGTCGTTCCAAATCGTTACCGCCCCGGGACGTCTTCAAACGAATCGGCGAGTATAGCTCGTTTGGACTCTCGATGTCGCCTTTCGCGATGAAGCGGCGGACGCTGTCGGTATATGCGGCGAGCGTCGAATAGTCCGAGTAGAGCGGTTCGACGTTCGTGTAGCCGCAGTCGCTATTTCGGTAAGACAGGGCCGTCGAATTCGAATACACGTCCTCGTTCAATGCCTGCATCTGGCTGACGCAACGTTCTTCATAGCTCGTATGGACGGCAGGTGTCGCACCGAACAGGTAGACGATGAGCCAACGCATCCGCAAATAGTTGCGAACGAGCTTCAAGTAGAGTTCATCTTTGAAGCGATCATATTGTTCGGGCGACCCTTCATATAAAGCCGCAACCAACTCGTCTGCGAACGAGAAGTTAAAATGGATACCCGAGATGAGCTGTTTTTTCGCCCCGTATTTTTGGAGCAGATGCTCCCGGTAGCGGCCGGCCTCAACGCCAGAACTGCCAAAATCGGCGAGCGGGATGATCCCGCCGTCCGGAAGCGCGCACGGCATCGACTGCGGCCAGAGGCGCTCGTCATCGATATGCAGCGCCGTGATATCGTACAGCGTCTGTAGGAAGTCGTGTGCCCCTTCGACGGTCGGGAACGTCGGCGTGATCAGCTCGATTTGACTTTCCGAGAAGTCGGTCGTGATATAGGGGTGCGTCGCCTTATCACCGAGACTGTCTGGGTGTTTCGTGACGGCGAGCGTCCCTTCAGGTGTCACGCGGAGCATCTCACGCTCGATGGCGAACCGGCCGCTCGTGAGCAATTGTTTTGATAACTGACTAAATCGCTTTTGCAAGGGAAGTCACTTCCTTTTTTGTTAGTCGGACGTACAATGCGGAGACGAGTCCTTTGACGATGCTCGAGATGGCCATGCTCCACCAGATGGCATCGAGACCGAGAACCGGCTCGAGCAGGATGGCGAGCGGGATGCGGGCGACAGTAAAGACGATGGAAATGGTCGCCGGGATTTTCGGTAATCCGAGTCCGGAGAAGTAGCCGTTGCCGATCATCTCGAGCGACGCGAAGATGAGTGATACACCGATGATGCGTAAATAGCTCGCACCGATGTCAATCGTTGTCGGATCATCGACGAATAATCTGATAAGGGCGTCCGGGAAGACGAGGAAGACGAGTGTGATCAGCCCGGTGTAGAGCATACCGATTCGCGTCGTCACCCGGTATCCTTCGTGCACCCGGTCAATTTTCCGGGCACCAAGGTTTTGGCCTGTGTAACTCGCGATGGCGCCGTTCAGTCCGCCGATCATCATATAGGCGATCGCCTCGATTTGGAGGCCGATGCGCTGGGCCGCGATGGCCTCGGTCCCGTATGAACCGATCATACGGGCGAGAAAGATGCTGATGACAGTAAAGAGGACGCGTTGCGTCGCCATCGGAAACCCGAGACGAAAAATCTCGGTGTAGTCGGCGCGGACCGGTCGCACGGTCTCTTCCCAATCGAACAAGGCCCGGGCCCGATGCCAAAAGAAGCCGAACATGACGGCGTTCGCGGCGAGAGTCGCGAGACCGGCCCCGAGTACGCCAAGGCCGAGCGGATAGATGAAGAGCGGTGACAGCATCATGTTGAGGATGACGCCCGTCGCGTTGATCCGCATCGCCGTCGTCGTGTTTCCACAGGCGCTGAACAGACGGGCGAACAGCAAATTGAAGAACGAGAACAGGAGCATCGGTGCACTGACGAGCAAATACTGATAGGCAAGATGCTCGACGGTTGGCGCGTTCATGTTCAAAAAGCCGATCAGCGTCGGTCCGAGTGAAATGAGCAGGAGGGCGGACAAAAGCCCGAGCCCGAAGTTCAGCCGTCTGCCGCTCCGAACATAGCGTTGAATCAATTCATCGTCGCGTTTGCCGACGGCTTGTGACACTTTGATGCCGGCGCCGACGACAATCAAAGACTGGATTGCCTGGGCGAGCATAATATAAAAACTGGCCGCGCCGATACTGGCGACGGCGTCGCTTCCGAGCGCGCCGACCCAAAACATATCGACGAGACTGTACGTAAACTGTAAGAGCGAGCTGCCGACGAGCGGTAGGGCGAGCGCTACGATGACGCGCTGCACGTTGCCGGTCGTCAAATCGACGGTTTTCACATGACAAGACTCCTTTGATACTTTATATAACCATTTAGTTATATATAAACACGACGAGACGATCTTGGCAATCGTGACGTCCGAGTCGACGAAAAATCGACACAAAAAAAGGAATTCGCTGTGAATTCCTTAACGGGTATACGCACGAATCCACGTCGTCATGTAGACGAGGTTCGCGATGACAATCGTCGAGACGAGCGCAAAGACCGGATACGTCGGCCACGCTGTCTGAAACAGCGGATAAAAGAAGAACGTCAGCATGGAGAGCGGGACCGAGATGCTGAACGAGACGTACGCCGCTTTCGTCGCTTTCGCCGTGATCAGCGCCTCGCGTTCATCGACTTCACTGAATTCAGTCATACGGACCGACCATTGACCGAAGCTCATCTGTTGATTCGGACGTGTGCGGAACGAATAAATCGTCCAGACGATAAAAAAGATGATCAATAACAGGAACGGTAAAAAGTTGAACTCTAGCACGAACACGCCGGATTGTAGCGCAGCCAATGAATGGGTGACTGTTGACGCGAACGAGGCAATCGTGAACGCCATTAGGATATACAAGATAATGCTTGATACAGATTGGATGATGACACGTTTCATTCTGTTTCCTCCTCGATTGTAAAAATAGATTCAACCGGTTCCTCGAACACGCGGGCGATTTGCATCGCAAGCAGGAGGGACGGGGTATAACTCCCTTTCTCGAGCGAGATGATTGTTTGTCTCGTCACACCGACCTTGGCCGCAAGATCACCTTGGGTCAAGTGATGCCGGGCCCGCAACTCTTTGACGCGATTAATCAACGGCATGGCGCCACCTCATTTCCTGTTTCTAACAACAGTGTAAAACAAACTTAACTTTATGTAAAGTGAGCTTTACTTATTTGGTGGTGGTACAATAGAATCAAACGTGAAAGGGGAGAAGCGAATGAAGGCGATTTTAGGGCAACACCACGTGTCGGCGATGACGGGGGACGCAAAGAAAAACTTACGATTCTATACAGAAGTGCTCGGGATGCGACTCGTCAAAAAGACGGTCAACCAAGATGATCCGTCGATGTATCACTTATTCTATGCAGATGAGACGGGGACGCCGGGAAGCGATTTGACGTTCTTCGAACTGCCGTTTCTCGGACAGACGTATCGTGGGAGTAGTAGCATCTCACGGACGGCGCTTCGAGTGCCGCCAGGAGCATTGACCTATTGGCTGAAGCGGTTTGCCGAATTCGATGTGCTTCATGATCCCGTAGAGGAGGTACGCGGCCGGCCGACGCTTTATTTCGAGGACGGGGAAGGGCAACGGCTCTGCCTCGTCGAAGGTGGCTCGGGGACACCGTGGTCAAACGGTCCGGTCCCCGTCGACGTCGCCATCTTCGGTCTCGGTTTCAGTGAATGGACGGTGCGACGCCTCGAGAAGACGGGACGCGTATTGACGGACGTGCTCGGCTATCGTTTCGCCTCTGAATTTGAGCGGAATGAGCAAACAGTTCGTGTGTTCGAGACAGGAGAGGGGGGCGTGGTGACGGAGATTCACCTCGTCGACCGTCCCGATGTCCCGTCGGAGCGGCCGGGCCGGGGAAGCGTCCATCACGTCGCCATTCGTGTCGAGGACGACTTGGAAATGGAGCAATGGGTCGAGCGGTTAAACGAGTTTGGTATCAGCCATTCCGGACTGATTGACCGCTATTATTTCAAGTCGATTTATTTCCGTGAGCCGAGCGGCATTTTAGTCGAACTCGCGACCGATGGACCGGGATTTGCGACCGATGAGTCCGTCGAGACGCTCGGGGAGCGCTTGGCGCTACCGCCATTCCTTGAGCCGCGCCGGGATGAAATCGAAGCGAAGTTAAAACCACTCTAATTCAAAAGCCGACAGACTCGTTTAGTCCGTCGGCTTTTGTGCGCCTAAAAGTAGGGCCAGTTCGTTCGTCCGATTCGCAACGAGATCGGCAATCGTATAGCGGTCGAGCACATGGAGGAACGCAAGCATCGCCTCGTTCAACACGCTCCGGAGGTCGCAGGCAGGGGCGATGACACAGCGGCCTTCCCCAAAACATTCGACGAGTTCGAACGGTTCCATCGTCCGAACGACGTCGCCGACGTTGATGTCTTTCATCGGACGGGCTAATCGGAAACCACCACCGCGCCCGCGCACCGACTCGAGATACCCATGCTTACCGAGTTCGTAGACGACTTTCATGACGTGGTTTTTTGAAATCTGGTACTGGTCCGCCACTTCTTGAATCGTCACGAGACGATGGGAGAACGTGGCACTATACATCAATGTTCGGAGTGCGTAATCGCACGATTGCGTGAGCCGCATGAAATCACCTCTTCGTTCGTTCATTGTACAAGACATCTCGCGAAAGCGCGATGATGAAAGGTGTGAAGAAAGCGTGGCGGATTCAAGTCAGAAATTTGAACTTGATTGAAACTAGTATTTAATATATTGCTTTTAAAGTGATTTCTCTCACATAATGAACGTGTACATTTGAAAAGGGGGAAACATAGATGTTAGACCAACAGACCATCGAAATCGTCAAAGCGACCGCACCTGTCTTGAAAGACCACGGGGTCGCCATCACGAGTCACTTTTATAAGCGGATGTTCGAAAATAACCCAGAAGTCCGTCACTTCTTCAACCATACGAACCAACAACGCGGCCGTCAGCCAGAGGCGCTCGCGAACGCGGTCTATGCGGCCGCCGTCCATATCGATCGGCTCGAAGCAATCCTTCCGGCCATCCAACCGGCGCTTCATAAACATAAGAGTTTGAACATTCGTCCAGAACATTATCCGATCGTTGGTGAGAACTTACTCGGCGCGATTCAAGACGTACTCGGGGAAGCCGCCACGCCGGACATCATCGAGGCATGGGGGAAAGCGTACGGCGTCATCGCCGACGTCTTCATCTCGCTCGAGAAACAGATGTACGACGATGCGCCTTGGCTCGGTTTCAAGCCGTTCACGATCGCCGAAGTGATTGAGGATACGCCGGAAGTGAAACGATTCCGCCTTGTCGCGAACGATGGGGTCATCGGGACGGCCATCCCGGGTCAATACCTCTCAGTCCAAGCCCGCATCCAAGGTGAGGCCATCTTGCATCACCGTCAATACAGCGTCGTCGAGACGACAGAAGACGGCTACTGGATCGCACCGAAAGCGGAAGGACTCGTCTCGAATTGGCTCCATGAGCAGACGGTCGGCACCGAGATCCCGGTGAGCGCCCCAGCCGGTGATTTCGTGCTCGAAACATCGGACCGTCCGCTCACCCTCGTCGCCGGTGGCATCGGCATCACGCCGCTCTTCAACATGGCGAAGACGGCGCTCGGTGAAGGCCGTTCGGTCACACTATTGCATGCGGTGCGCAGCACGAACCTTCGTCCGCTCGGTGAAGAACTCGACGAACTCGTGAACGACGGACTCCAGCTCATCACACACGTCGACGACGTATCAGGCTGTCTGGGCGCGACACAGCTCGAAGCACTCGATGTCGACGGGCACGACGTCTACACGTGTGGCCCGACGGCGATGATGGAGACGGTCGTCCAGACGATCCCGCAAGCGCGTTACGAGTTCTTCGGGCCATCAGTCGTCCTCGCCAACGCATAAGAAAAGACGACCGCGAGAGCAGTCGCCACAACACCGCAGACCGGTCATCGGTTTGCGGTTTTATAATTCTTCAACGTGCATCACATTTCTGTCGCCGTCGAGCGTCTCAAGTGTCTTGAACCTCCCTCGTTGTGATTCATCGAGCGTGATCAAGTAAGACATGACGTACCCTTCGTCTCGAGGGTCGTTCACGGTGTATGTCTCGCTCCAATCCGAACCGCTCAGTCGCACGTAAACCACATCTTCCGGTTTTTCGTTGAAGCGAATCCCGATGTATTCATCAGTCGTATTGCCAAAGTGAATCGAATCGAACGGTTTTTCTTCAATCGTGTCCCAAGTCGACGTACTGAAGCCCCCATCTGAATTCATGATGCCGAGACCGAGGATGGTCTCATCTTCATTCGTAAATAAGACGACGGTGCTGCCTTGTATGTATGTGTACCAGCCTTGAGCGGTCATGTGCTCATGCAGTTTTTGTTGCGCCTGTGCCAAAGGTTGTTTTCGTTGCTCGTCCTGATAATACCCGACGCCGGCCGTGACCGAAATCGCGATGACGATGAACAGACCCGTCAGCAATAGTAAGAGTCCTCGTTTTGACATCTTGCTCCTCCTCTACAAAAACAGCCCATGCCTCGATTGAGTGCATGGGCTGTTTGTTAGTACGTCAAGCTCGCGGCGACGATGATGCCGACGACGAGCGAGGCCGAGAAGAGGCTGATGCCGACGGCGAGGTTGCCGTTCTCGACTTCTTTTTCTAAGTTCACACCAGGCGTGAGTACGTATTCAAACGTCCAAAACGCGAGCACTTGTGCAAGAATCCCGACGATGCCCCAAATGAACGCATCGAGCAAGTTGACGCTATTCGCCCATACCGTATAGATGACGATAGCGAGACCGAGCGCCTTGCCCCAAAGTTTCAAGGCGACGGCGACGTTGCCGGCTTTGATGAGCTTTCGTTCCGAATACTTTGTCGTCAACGCGAAGACGACGAGACCAATCAAGATGAGGCCAAACCCTGTACCGAGGTGGGCCAAAAAGCTCAAAATCGAATCGAGCGTGATGAACGTCATGAGTTATTCTCCTTTTGTGTGCCAATGGCTAAGTAGTAGGACTGGTTGTTCGTAATCATGCTGCCGGCCCGCGCACCGAGCGCGGACGGGCGACCGTTCAAACAGAAACAACCAATCATATAGTGTGTGTCGATCGTGCCGTTCACCGTGTTCGTTTTCCGAACCGGTAATTCATCGAATTGTTGATAGACAGCCGTCTCGTCTGCGTACGTTTGCAGCACTTCTTTATGGAACGGCGTGCCATCCTTTTCGTACAAGATGACCGAATCCCCTTCTCGTCCAAACGCGGGCTTTTGCACGTAAGCGCGCTGACCTAAAAACGGGTCGGGCTCGAGATAGGTCGGTAAAAAGTATGTGCGGATGACGGTCCGCTCTGTCTCATTGAAGAATAGCTCGTTTTCATAAAGCTCCCAAATGAACGCTTGTACCGCCTTGGACTGCATCAGGAACGCCGATAACGGATTGAGGAGCGAGACGTGTTTTGCCTCGTTCTGTTCAAGCAGGCGAACACCAATCTGTGTCCCGTCCGGTGCTAGGTCGTCGACCAAATGCTCAATCGGATACGTCTGCCGATACAAGACGTCGATCCGTTCACCCGAAGGCGTATACACCCCATCCTCTTCGACGAGAAGTTCGTGCAGGGCAACGAACTCGGACGGTAGGTCGAGCGTCTCTTGCAGGAAACGCGTCGTCCATTTATCTTCGATATTATCATCATGGGCCGTGAAAACGATTTTCGGTGTCCCGTCTTTTTGTAGTCGCTGCCACGCAGCGATGACTGCTTTTCGCAATTCACTTCGAAGCAATTCAGTCTCCCCGGCGTTCGGGTCATCCAGCTCAAACTCTGTCGTCACGTATCGGTTCACGTCGAACAGTTCTTTGATGAACGTTGGCGTGTCGGCGTTGAACTCCATCAGCTTGAGCATGCCGTTCTTCACGATCCAGTCATAGCGACCGATAATCGTCTCTTGCGGGATCGCCTTGTCTCGAAGGAACGGCAGGCTCGCCTCCGGGTAGCCGAGCAGACGGAGCGTCTCGTCTGGGAGCGTCCGGAGCAGGCGGTTCGCCTTGCGGAAAATGGTGTCGACGTCACGTGTCGCCGCGCGAATCCGCTCGACCTCGTCTCTTGAGTAGACGAGGCAGTCATAGAGCGCATACTCTTCCTCGTTCAAGTCCGGCCAAAAATAAGGGACTTGCGCGAACAAGGCGTCTCGGTTCATCCGCCGAAACCGCCTTTTGAGCCGCTACCGAGACCGGAGTTTGAGCCCGGATTCGACCGGTTCGGCGTGATGCTACTCGCTCCGCCGTTCGAGCGATAGTTTTGATACGTCGCCGAGTTTTTCAATGCGCTCTTGGAATTGAACAGGCTGCCGAGTAAGAAGAAGCTGCCGAAGTGCGGGGAACGACGGTCGTCACAATAGTAGGACTCGGTTTCTGCATCCCATTCCCAATCGTCGCACTCGTAACCGGTCGGTTCGTCCGGAAGCGTCGCTTGTTCCGTCTCGTCCATCCCGCAAGCGGCGAGGGAGGCGGTCAATACAGCGGCGGAGAGGCCGCTCAAGATTTTTTTGCTTGTCTTCATGTTGTTTCCTCCAATGTATAACCGGTCGGGGTGACATAGATCACATACGTGCCACGGTCCTCATCCGTTTCGGCTGAGTCACGTTCGTATTCGTTGCCGCCGACATACACGTACTGGCTACCGAGCATGGCGAGGGCGTCTAAATGACGGTCGACGTAGTACGCCTCAAGGAGCGGGTTGTCGAACCGGTCGTCGAGCGTGCGAATCTCGACTTTGATGTCGTCGGTCTCTTTCTTGTCGACCGGGCCTTCTGTATAGCGATCGACGTAAATCAAAAAGTACTGCTCGCCTTCGAGTGCGGACGAGCGTTGCTTGTACGTCATGCCGTCCTTGACGAAAAACTCACATTCGCGGCGGGCGAGTACTTCATCGAGCCCGAGCGATGTATAATGGTAGAGCGGCTCGAACGACAGCTCATTTTTATAGAGTCGGTATTCTAAAACGATGGAATCCATAAGTCAGTCCTTTCTTTTTTCTTTCTATACGGAACCGAGTCGAGACGGGTTTCGTAAACCAATTGAGTTGTTACTAGTATATCCGAGAAAGCGAGTGATTTCAGTGCATATCTTTTTTCGCGTCTGGCGCGGGTTGTCCAAGCTATCTTTTTTAAACATCGTACTCGCCTCGCTCGTCATCATTTTGACGGGCACGCTCGTCGGACACTGGGTGGAGCCGGAGACGTTCCCGTCCCTGTTCGACTCGTTTTGGTGGACGATGACGACGCTGACGACGGTCGGATATGGGGACTTTTTCCCGTCCACGGTCGCGGGGCGTTGGCTCGGGATTTTCTTGTTCCTGTTTGGGATCGGGATTATCGGGGCGTTGATTGGTAAACTCGTTGAAGTCAGTGCGACGTTTCAACGGTTAAAACGGGAGGGGAAACTCATGTATCGAGGAGAAGGCCATTACAGAACTTCATAGCGAGAAAGCCCACTCCTTTAGGGGTGGGATGAAAGCTATGTCGGATACGGAGCGTCAGTAATAAACCGCCG
>NZ_JACSMC010000045.1:0-18472 GCF_018618435.1 Exiguobacterium sp. s150
ATAAAAATGACAAGAGGCCCCCGTGAGCGAACAAGTCGCTCCCGGGGGCCTCTTTGTTATAAATCTACTGAGTTATGTCCCAGCCTCGTTTTTTTATGTGACGACAATTCATCTAAATATCTTTAAGATATACTCCTTTGCTGGATATTCAACCACGTTGATCTAACAAAGATAGATATTCAAAAAAACGGTATACATGTATACGTGTATACAAATCTACATGTATACAAATCTACATGTATACAAATCTACATGTATACAAATCTACATGTATACAAATCTACATGTATACATGTATACATCGGAAATGGAATCATCTGAAAAACGTCTTTAAATCAACGTTCTTAGCGAATTATTAATTCGAATTTTGTATACATGTATACAAATCTACATGTATACAAATCTACATGTATACAAATCTACATGTATACAAATCTACAAATCTACATGTATACAAATCTACATGTATACATTGCTTTTTATGAGCATAAACCCGAAAAAAAGCTGTTGTTAAGCGGTTTCTTTTATGAAAACATAGGGTTATGAAGTTCTTTCCAGTAGGAAAAAACGGCATAAAAAAATCTGATAACCTGGCCGTTATCAGATCCAAATCATCTGACTTAGTAGTCAGACTGTGTATTTAACAACGCTTCACCCTAAACCAGCCATCATGAATAGATTTGTAGAAACCTAGATTCCTAAAAACATAATACGATGAACTGATCCTTTTTCATGCGTTGTTCAAAAGAAAAACGTGATGAACAAAGGCGTCTTTCTTATGCAATCATTTTAGCATTGTTCTTTCTTCTCGACAATGTTCATCGTATTTCAGATAAATGGATACGCAACAATTTACGATGAGCCATAGAAAAGAAGAGAGGAGGATGTGGCATGGAAGTATTGAGAAATCTTTATCGAGACCAATTGACGGAAGCTCCGAAACGGGCCTCTCAGGTCGAGAAAACCGGATATAGCAAAGAACTAGGGTGGATTTTTGTCTGTCAGGAGTTCACACAACCACGTGCCATCCGTACATACCGCTCACTCTTTGGGGCAAAAGAAAAGTATACATATTTCACACCGAACACTTTTTACCGCAACGACCAACGTCATGCGGGTTCTTTGCGTTGGTTAAACGCCATGGTGATTGATATCGATGTCAAGACGTCGCAGAATGCAGGAATGATTTTCCCGGACGTCATGGACCGGGTGACGAGTGCAGGCCTGCCGACACCATCACTCGTCGTCCAGACGCCATCAGGTGGTTTCCATGTGTATTGGTACTTGAAAGAACCAAGACGCGCCTTTCCAAAAGTCGTGGATCACTATAAGCGCGTCCAACGAATGATAGCTGAGGAGATGAACGCGGATCTTCAAGCGATAGGTGCTGAACGTTGGTTCCGATTACCGACAGAAGAAAATACCATCTTCCGCTCGGGAGAACGTGTCTCTTTTGACGACCTTTGTGACTGGTTGACCGAGCAACAAGAGAATCAGTCGAAGAAAGGTAATGTAGCTTTAGGATCGACGGATTTATTATCTCACCCAGCAATCCTAAAGTTATTAGAAGGCGTGGAAGAGGGCCAACGTGATAATACATGCTACACCCTTGCTCTCGCATACAAGGCTGCAGGATATGAAGAAGATCAAGCCTTATCGTCACTTTATTGCTGGAATGAAAAGAATAGCCCCTCACTTCGTCAAATTGAGATTAAACGTAAAGTGAAAAGTGCCTTCAAGCCAGGTTCTCCGCTCGGCCCTTCATCGTATTGGATCGAGACCTTGTCTGGTATCGAGTTCAAATATCAAGTCTGGGAAGGGGCAAAGCCACGCGAAGAACGTACATATAGTCATCTAGATGAATGGAAAGAAGACATCCTTGCAGTTTTACGCAAAAACGGAGGGTGTATTTGTGGTGCGCAACGGACGCTTGTTTCTTTAATCATATCATCAGTAGATCCTTCCAAGTGCTTGTCATACGCAACATTCAAGCGCCTTGTTGCCGTCATGGTGGAAGAAGGACTAATAACAAAGGAAGTAGAAGGAAGGGGAAGATGTGCTAAGACAACGATAATGTTGGTTAAGAAAGATAATGTAGTTCTTTTCCCTGGTTCAATCGAATTTAATGGGCTCAACTCCAATACATTTATAGATACGGTGGTGGGTGGGTCTCTACTCCCGCTTGCAGTACTTGAAATAACTACGCTTAGGAGTGATTAGATGTCTTTGATGTTATCTGCTGTTCGTATTCGTAATTTTCGATCCTTATTATCTGCTGACTTTTCTTGTAGTTCTTCTTCTGGCACTGTATTGATTGGTGCGAACAATGCTGGAAAAACGGCTTTTTTATCTGCTATTAGAACGGTTTTTGATTCAAGATTTCCTGTATCATCAGAAGATATTTACCGGCGCTCAGGTGATCGTCTTTCTGATGTAGAGTCTAGGAAAGCAATTATTGACGTTTTGATTCTTCCTTCTGTTGAATTTCCTTTGGATGGTGATAGAACTTCTCAGGCGCCAGTTGAGTTTAGCGCTGAATGGCAAACGCACTTTGGCAACTTTATTTCCGTGGATGATGATTCTAATCAGTCGGTTTCTATTAGAGCCACGATTACGTTTAATCGTTCTAAAGGTGAGTTCGAAGTGGAGAGAAGAATCCTGTTGGATTGGCCTGAGAATGAAAATATTGAGGAGTATAATGATTATTTTAGAGATGTTCCTAGAGAGAACTTTTTTGAAGCATTACCAGTTTTTTATTTAGATGCTCGAAGAGATATTGTCGCGGACATGAGAGATAAGTTTTCTTACTTTGCTAAGTTAGTTAAAGACATTAAAATCGATCCAGATTCATTACTTAGATTTGAGGAAGAGCTACAATCAATTAATTCTCAAATCGTTAATGAAAGTGATGTATTACAGCACTTATCTGAAAAGCTTGGGATGGTCTCTCAGACTTTGGATGCGAATGCTTCGAAAATTCTTATCCATCCTGTAACTCAAAAAATGAATGACTTAGGAAGAAATTTGGTAATCAACTTTCAAGATGAATCTTCAGACGTATTTCCTATGAATAGTCATGGTATGGGTACACGAAGTTGGGTTACATTTTTAACTTTACTATCTTATGTAGACTGGCAGATAAAATTGAGAGGTTCTGAGGATAAATGTTACCATCCAATTATCTTGTTAGAGGAGCCGGAGGCACACTTACATCCCAATTCTCAACGAAATATCTATAAACAAATCAAGTCTTTGAATGGTCAGGTCTTTGTTAGTACACATTCACCGAGTATAGTTTCTCAAGTGGATCCGTTTGAAATACTCCATGTTTCTAAAAAAAATGGTAAGACTATAACTAAAACACTTTCTATTGATTTCACCTCAGAAGAGCTAAGGAAATTAAAGTTCGAAATTTTAAGGTCAAGAGGTGAGCTCCTTTTCTCTGAAATGCTCATCTTGTGTGAAGGCGAAACAGAGGAACAATCTTTACCTACATTTTTCAAAAAACATTTTGATCGTGAGTTATATGAAGTGGGAATCAATGTAGTTTCTGTAGGAGGATCAGGTAAGTATAGGCCATTTTTAAAACTTGCACATAGCTTTGATATACCTGTATTCATCTTTAGCGATGGTGAAGAGAGTGCTTTCAATGATGTCACAAAAGCTGTAGAAAGAATTTTTGGAGAAAAAAAAGATCAGCAGATGGAGAAAATAGTCTTTTTACCTGATGAGAATGATTTCGAACAATATTTAGTTCATGAAGGATACGCACCCGAGCTTATAAAAGCGTTAGAGGCTGAAAAGGGAGCAGGTTTCTTTGAAAAATTTTTTAAAACGAAACATGGAACATCTGCTGGTAGGTTGAAGTCAGACGATAAATGTCCAAGTTGCAATCAATTCATATTTGATGATGTTATCAGAGATTATCATAAGGAGGATGGTTCAAGTATTGCGTTGCTGGATTGTTTGGCAACAAATAAGACTGCCTATTCTTCAACAATTGCTGATTATATTATTAATTTAAATCGCGGAAGTGAACGAATGATCCCGAATAAAATAATTGAACTGTTCGACAAGATAACAGAACATCACTTACAAGAGAGGAGCCATCATGAAACTAACTACTAACCAATTAGAGGTTGTCAATTATGACGAGGGGGCTCTTCTTGTAACTGCCGGACCTGGTAGTGGTAAAACCAGAGTATTAATCGAGAGAACTGCAAGACTAGTTAGTGAAAGTCAATCAAGCGTATTAGCTCTTACATTCAGTAACAAGGCTGCAGAAGAGATTTTGGAAAGACTTGAACTTCGATTAAGTGAAAATGATATGAATAGCGTCAATGTTGGAACAATCCATTCCTTCTGTTTAGATGTAGTACTTACGAGAGGGAAAATGATAGGTCTTCCAACAAATTTAACGGTCATAGAGAATGATAAAGATAAAATTGAAATCATGAAAAAAGTACTATCAGATTTAGAAGTATCTAAAGAAAATAAGTACAACGTTCAATCGCTTTTATCTAAAATTTCTTATCTAAAGCAGAGCTTTTTCAAAAACGACTCAATGCTGGAGGAAGCAGACGAAAATTTATCATATATTTTTGAAGCTTACAATAATTTGTTAATTGAACATCATTTAATTGATTACGACGATATTTTGTTTTATGCATACAAATTATTAACTGAAAAACCTCAAATAGTAAAACTGTATTCGCGATTGTATAAACACGTTTTTGTAGATGAAGCTCAAGATTTAAACTTAAGCCAATACTTAATAATAAAAGCTCTATGCTTAAGTCATGGAAATTTGATGATGATTGGTGATGAAAATCAATCCATTTACGGGTTTAACGGATCTGATAGTAAATACATGACTCAGTTTTTCATGAGAGATTTTTCTCCTGAAGTTAAAAGATTAAATGAGAACTTTAGATCTACAAAAAAAATTATCGATGCCGCTAAAAGTCTCATCAATACTCTAGATGGAGATGTAGTATACCCGTTAGATGGAGACTTACAAATCAATCAGTTTAGTAACGATTACCTTGAGGCTGAATGGATTGTTAATCAAATTGCGAAGGAAGTATCTAATGGGAACGAGTGGATTGAGGGAACAGTAAAATATGAGAACATAGCAGTAATAGCAAGAAATCGCTATATTTTAAAGCCTTTAGAAGAAGCTTTGGGAAGAAAAAATATACCATACAATTTTAGAATACCTAGTAAGCCAATGGAAAGTTTGACCTTAGAAGGTCAAGTATTTGAGAACGGGATTAAACTCATCGTAAATCCTCAAGACCAATTGACTAAAAATAAGCTAACACCTTTATTTTTAGAGGAAATCGATTCTTTGGACCCTATAAATATAATGAGCAAAGCGACACTTCGTGATTCACCGGATTTCAAGTTAGAAGTACTAAATGAAATACAAAAAGCTTGGGAGCGTATCATAACGGATAGTTCTTCATTCTCAAGCGCTTTGAAAAAAATCACTGATGCAGTAGCGGTTATCGAAGTGGAAGCAAATGACGAAGAATTTAGCATTTGGAAAGAACAGTTTATGAATGACATGGACGCTTGGAAAAGTCATTGGGAAAAATACTGTAGAATGACTTCTGCTGATCAGAGGAGTTTGTCGCACTTCAAACATCAACTTTCTTTAGGAAGGACAGCTAATTTCAACTCAGTCGGAGTAACACTTTCAACAGTTCATATGACTAAAGGATTAGAATACGATATGGTCTTTATCATGGGGTTGTGTGAGGGAGTATTTCCAGACTACAGAGCTAATACAAATCAAGAGTTAAATGAGGAACTAAATAATATGTTTGTGGCAGTCACTAGAGCTAAGCGTGTTTGCTTTTTAACATATCCAGAATCTCGAATGATGCCCTGGGGAGATGTGAAAAAGCAATATCGTTCAAGGTTTTTAACTCAAATACAAAACAATTTATGATTTCAACCCTCAAATGATTAAAAACAATCACTTGAGGGTTTTTAAGTACTTATAAAAAGTAGATCTTGAGATATCTAGAGTCTTGGTAATATCATCCACTGTCATCTTGGCCTCATACATCATCATGGCTCTGGCCATGACCTGTTCATCAATTGGTTTTCTTCCACCCATCCTTCCTCTGGCTCGGGCAGCCTGAAGTCCAGCGTTTGTACGTTCGCGGATCAATTCACGCTCCATCTCTGCCAACCCAGCCATCATGGTGAAGAATAGTCGGCCGGCAGCCGTAGAGGTATCGACACCTAGTGTAATGATTTGAAGATTGATTCCGCGATCCTTCAAATCATCAATCAATTCAAGAAGCTTCTTTGTGGTTCTCCCCAACCGATCTAGCTTCCAGACGACCAGGGTATCACCTTCTCGTAAATAATCTAAGCACTTCTCAAATTCTGGTCTCTTTTTAACACTGGAGGCCTTCTCTTGAAAGATTTTAGTACAACCGGCTTTCTTAAGTTCATCTAGCTGCGAGTCCAAGTTCTGATCAAAGGTTGATACTCGTGCATATCCAATTCTCGTCATGAATAACCTCCGTTCATTTGTTTGTTTACTCATCAATCATAACAGAAAACAAACATTGATAAAAAGATAAGTTAAAAGACAATGGAGGCAAAATGAAAAGGGCTATTTACAGCCCTTTTCATTTTAATGTGTATTAACTATCAATTATGTCTTTTTAACGTTCGTTTTAAAGACGGATTATTGTTCTCTATTTTGATGAATTATTAACAGCCTTAGTTCCCAAAGCCCTTTCAAACGATTAGATTATTATATTTTCTACATCCCAGTAGGCTAAAAATTTATTACCTTCTTTACTAACTCGAATTTCGTCAATTTTCGCCCCTGTCCTTTTGACTACTTCACACACACTTAAATTGATAAGTTGAGAAGCTATATCCAATATGAAAGTTACATTAGAGTCCCGTTTTGAAGTTTGAATAGGGACGCCTCTCGTAAAATGACTTCTGAAAACAAGGAACAGCTCTAGCAAAGTCATTTCTCCCTTTCCAAGACCTTTCGCTTCTTCAGGAATAGCCATTCTCTTCTGTTCCATTACCTTTTTGACTTCTTCATATGATAGATTTCCAACTGTCTTATGTTTTCTTTGCTTCTCAAGCATATCTTTCAACTTAGTATTTTCTTTTAATAGTTTCCTGTTTTCATTAATCAATTCAGTCTGGTCTAAGATTTCACTTCCTTTGACCCAACCTGAGAACTCATACTCTGAACGATAAATGAGATCATTCAAAGATGTATGAACTGCTAATTTTATCTCTGCTATGTTTTCAACCTCTCTAACCATTTTTTTATGGATCATTTCTTTAAACGTATCGTATTTTTCTTTAGATCTTTGTTCGAAGACATTTGTCTCTGATTGCTCTGCGGCTTTTTGATAAAGCCAACTATTTTTTAGTACCACAGAAAAAATAGGTGTTTTTGTTTCCAACGCATACTCATACTCTAACTGAGTATAGCTTTTCCCGGAAATTGGTTCGATACTTCCATATCGCCCGCCAAGAATAAGCATATATACGTCAGATTCATCAATCCAACGCTTAATAGTTGTCCATTGATCGTCATTTCCTGCCTTAAAAAGTTCCATTCCCGCAGGAATATGATTTGCGTCCAGAGTTGCTTCAACCGCGGCCTGTCGTTCGTTCTGTAAATCTAGAAATGTAGACGAAATGAAGACCTGTATCTTTTTATTCATGAGAGTCTCCTAGCGGCATCGATGGCCAACAGTTTATGAATTTTATATTTTACTTAGAACAGAAAGAGACCGTCAAGAATTATGTGTAAATAAGTAAAACCTTTTCTTGTATGTATTTTCATTAAGCCTGTTTGAACATCTCAGTCAGCTCTGCGCGAGCTTGATCGAATCCGATATGGCAGCGGGTGGAGAAGTTCTGGTTGTAGATTTCGAACTGGGAAACCAGGAATCGGTCCAAAGAATCCTCGTTCGGAAATTGCTCCTTGCGCTTGCTGTATTTCTTCACTTTCTTGTTGAATGACTCGATCAGATTCGTCGAATAGATGCTACGCCAAATGGCTTTCGGAAAGTCGTAGAACGTGAAGACAAAGGGATTGGCTTCCAGCGATTTCGTCACTTTGGGATAAGCCGTTTTCCACTTGTCGACAAAGGCTTTCAGCGCTTCTTCACCCAGTTTCCGGCTCTCAGCCCGGTAGACCGATTTGAAGTCATCGAGAATCTCCTTCCGGTCGGTGACGCGGACTTTGTGGGCAATGCCGCGCGACAAATGGACGCAGCACGCCTGATACTTCGCATCCGGAAAGATCGCGAAGATGCGATCAGGGATGCCTTTCAAGCCGTCGGAGATAAACAGAAGCACCTCTTCGACACCGCGCTCTTTCAAGTCCAATAGGACTTCTTCCCAAACGAATGCGGATTCCGTGGGCGCCACTGTATAGGCCAGCACTTCTTTCGAACCGTCCTCTCGAATGCCGACCGCAATATAGACGGCTTCCTTAGATACGGTATCGCGCTTGAGTGAAATATAGGTCGCATCCAAATAGACGCACACGTAGCGGGCGGCCAGCGGGCGGGCTTTAAACGCCTCCACCTGTTCGCTCATCGCTTTCGTCATATTGGAAATGGTTTGCGGCGTGTAGTGATGGCCATACATCTTCTCGATCAGATCCGAGATTTCGGACATCGTGACGCCTTTCTGGAACATGTGGATGACGAAGGACTCCAGCGTATCGTTCGAGCGCTTGTATGGTGCGACCGTCTGTTGGTTGAATTCACCATTCCGGTCCCGCGGAATCGAAAGCTCCAAGTCTCCGTACTCCGTATGGAGTGTCCGCATGTAAGAACCGTTGCGGGAGTTACCCGAGTTGAAGCCAATGCGATCGTATTTCTCGTAGTCCAGGAAAGCTGTCAGTTCTGTCTGAAGGAGCGTATTGACCGCCGTCTCCAGGTGCTTGCGGAAAACTTCGGAGATGTCTTCTTTTTTTACTAGAGCTTGCATAATATCTGTTGTAAACTGAGTCATAGGGAAGGCCTCTTTTCTGTGAATTGGTTGTGGTGACTTAATTCTACAAGAAAAGGTCTTCCTTTTTCTATTTATTCATTTACACAACATATTTTACGCTCTCAACAGAAATAAATGGAGTTACAATTGTCATATAATTGCTGAGCATTCGTCACAACATATTTTAACTCTCAGCAAGACTGTCTAATGATATTCGAGATTCTTCCCTCAAGTATTCAAGTGATAAAAAGCTATGAATAAATCGGTATTCGCCAATTAAACTAAAAATATTTTCTGTTGTTATCTGTTCAAATCTTTTGATGTCGGTCTCTTCTGGCCACTCGATAAAAGGAGTTTTTTGACATAATCCAAATTTAATATCCAAATACGCAGATACTGGTTTACCGCTTCTATCATTGACAATTGCGATGCCGGATTGTTCTACGGAATGCAAATCGAAGTCTAATGCGATAGTGTCTTCTTTATTCCATGGCAGAATTGTTCCATCACCTCGACGGAGACGATTCTCCTTAAGCAAGTGAAGGTTATTTTTTAAAAAGTCTGTAGGTGGATCAAGTTCTAGTGAAAGGTATCCCTCATCTTTATTACCCGAATTGAAGCTGGACGATATTCCACCTTGTTGAAGAATCGAGGCTACATTATATATGTGAGTTGAATGTCGCAATATCATCATTTCACCCCCATTCACAGGATAGGAGTACTGATTTTTATAGTTTTTTCACCCTTCAGATTGTTTAATTGTAATTTCGGAGTGGGTTCAACTGAATCGTATTCTATGCCAGCAAAAGTTTTTAAAATCGCTTCAAAAACAATTTGAGCTCCTGCCGGTGGGACAGCCATGCCGATTTGCTTACGTACCTGCTCCTTGCTACCAATGAACACGAAATCATCCGGGAAGGTTTGGAGGCGAGCCCGCTCACGGTTTGTCAAAGCACGTTCTTCTTCCCAGTGATACATATGCGTACCGCCACCACCGCTACCAGTAACCGTATACGCTGGACGGTTCGGGTCTAATCGTTTATAAATCGAACTCAGACGTGCACCTTTAACGTTTAGCCGCAAATGTTCTGGGATACCTAGGTACCAAGCATTTTCACCAGGTGGAATATGCCCAAGCATTTCTACCACTTTAGCGTTGTGCCGAGTCAATTCATTATTCATTGCATCTTCTGGAATCGGAGGATTCAAAATTGCCTCACTTGCTGTTTTGACATTGTCGAGTGTGTTAAGTGGCGCGGGAACTTTAAATTTGATTCCTTGCTCTGCCAAATCTTTGCGAATCCCAACGATGATGATTCGGTGACGAGCCTGAGGGACCCCATAGAGTTCAAATTTATAGAGGTGAGGTGTCAATACATAGCCGCACTCTTCAAGCTCAGTCAAAATTTGAATGAAGGCTTTACCTTCGTTGGCACTTTGAAGACCACCTACGTTCTCAGCGACGAAAAACTTCGGTTGATACTCGTTCAGTACTTTGACCCCATAAGAGTAGAGAGGACCGAATGTCCCGTTCAAGCCTTGTTTCTCACCAACCTGGCTATAATCATTGCATGGGAACCCGAAAGCGAAGCAATCGATGTCACCCAGGACCGACTTGTCTCCAATTGGAAGTTGTTCGACGGGCCCATGGTGGACAGAATTATCTTCAATATCATCACAAATATTGAAACGGAATGTTTTGCAAGCTTGCTCGTCGTAGTCGTTTGACCATTCATGTACGATCCGATACTCCTCGTTTGTCTCTGGATGAATCACGTGTGCATTTTTCGCACCAAGAGAAAGGCCACCTGGACCATTAAAAAGTTCACCTTTTTTAAATATCATAATAAAACTCCTCACTTTCAATGCTTTCAAAAAAACGAAAGTATGTTCTTGCTTACTCATAAGCCTATTCTACATCTCTTTTTAACAAATAGCAGCCCTAAAGCTCAAATCGTAAAAAACTAAAATACAGATAGCCATCAAAGTAAAATCATTCAACATTGAATGATTTTACTTTGATGGCCTGTTGTAATCTGAATTTAGCAACAGATACCAAAGAGGGGGAGGAGCAGTTGAAAGATAAGCGTCTTAGAAACTTAAGAGAGTTATGTGAAATGTACCTCTGTTCGAGTTTTATTACAGAAGAAATCATAAGTGCGTTCAAGGAACATCTGGCACAAAAGGATATCAGAAGAATCCTATCGGAGAAGACAGGACGAGAACTCAACTCAATTTATCGAGATGAACGTGCCGGGAACGTCTTCAATGCGATCACGTTGATTCGATACTGGAAGGCCGCACTGGAGATGAAAGAAGAGCTAATGAATGGAACGATGTCTTCTTTCACAAAAAATAGTGATTCGTCAGATATCTCGATTCTCGAAATCGAAGAAATCATTAGGAAGTATGGGGAGACTATCGAATCGATATCTGAGCTCGATGGTGAGATTGAATTTGATGAGGCAGTCGAAAACCATTTCGATGTCATCTATCGAGTCGTCGAATATTATGACAAAAATCCATTGCCGGGGAACCGAATGGTCAAAAAGCAGTTATTGATTGAATTGAATGATCGACCAGACATACGAGAACGAAAAAATAAAATGAGAATTGAAAGGATGAAACAATATGGCTGAACGTAAAGTATGGTTTATCACACGACCGGAGAGAGATCCGCGTTTCCACGCGGAGGCTGTCACTGCATTGAAAGAGGCGACAGAAAATTTCACGAAGAAATGGGAAGGGAACCGAGAACTGCACAAGCATTATGAATCGGTCCTTGCAGCACATGGGTTAAAGCGTAACAACGTGAGCAATGACGGATCAGGTGGACGTACGTGGTGCGCGATGTTAAAGACATTCTCGTACTGTTACATCGATAAAGAGGGCTTTGTGAAACCGACGAAGGTCGGGAAGGCACTCGTAGATGGGATTAAAGAATATGAGAACGTGAAGAAGCAAATTCTCACGCTTCAAATTCCGAATGCCTACTTCATGGAAAAAGGATTCCGACCGAAATTCGAAGAAGGATTCCGTATTCGTCCAGCGCGCTTTTTGATCAAACTCGTACAACGTTCAGAGCTTGAGTACCGTCTATCTAAAGAAGAAATTACGTATTTTGTTTTGACTGCACAACAAGATTCACAGGAACAAGAGGTTGTCTCAAAAATCCTATCATTCCGAAAAGCGTCCCCAGAACAAAAAGAATCAATGAAGCAAGAGGTCGCGGTTCACTACGATCATCGGGCCCGGAATGACAAGGCCGCTCGCGATTACTATCAGGCCCATTCTGACGTTGCGCATACATTCATGTTGCTGTGTGAATATACGGGATTGGTTGAATATCAGAGAGGAACGTCGATTCTGAGAACAGAACCGACTTTAGTTGACACGGCGATGGAAAGTATCGCTTATTACGATTCGCGTTACCCGTTCAATACGCGTTACCTGATCTCGGTTGAACGGATGGCCCAGAACAGCGGTCTGGACGTCGACAGCTATAAATCAAATGAGTTTGGTGACATCAAACCGGCCAACAATTCGGTTAAAATGACAAAAAAAATTGAAACTGTCTTGAATAAAATCCCTAACCCTTTGGAATTGACACATGAAGAGCTTCTGTCTCATTTCGAGCCGGTCTTTGGGAAACGCGATGCATTGAAAGCCGTGAATGCCGTACAGGCTGGAAAAGAATCAATAAATCATCTTTCTGAAGATTTTGTAGAGAGATATCTAGGGAACATGACGCATAATGAATTTGAACGAACGACCACAGAAATCTTGAAGGCAATCGGTTTCGACACAATCTACCAACCTAAGATCCAGGGCAAGCAGACAGAAATCGAAATCTTGATTCGTTCAGGTTCCATTCATGGCATCATCGATACCAAACATTATCCGAATGGGTTTGGGTTAACCCAACAACTCGCGAATTACATGGCATCGGAGTACATTCAAAACTATATGACCTATGACGAAAGTAAGCTTGAGTTCTATGGGTATGTCACCTCTGGAGGTTTCACGGGCGAAAAAAAATTAGAGTCGATCACGTCGCTTGCGAAAAAATTAACAGGTGAAACGATTGAAGGGTTAATGATTACGCGTGAAGTGTTGATTGGTTTCCTAGACTATTGTTTGGAGAATCAAATACCTCGAGAAGAACGGGTCCGTCTATTTATTGAGAATGCTAAAAACAAAGGATTCAATGATTTGAAGCAATTCGTATAAATCAAGATATGAATCCAGTTGTATAAGTGAATCGAGTCGTGAAGGGAAGAGCACAGTCGCTCTTCCCTTTTATTTTGGAAAAGTCGAGGAGCGACACTTCGTTTCGTGACGCAGACTTCGAACAACCGCTAGGGCGTTAGTCCATCGACCGCTCCACATGGATGATCGCATCGAACGGTACATGAATGATCCCGTCTCGCTGATTGGCCAGTTCGACGGTCCGCTCCAAATAGTTCGTCCGGTGCACAAACCCCTTGAACCGTTTCATCTCCCGCTCCTCCACATATTTCACCTCGACCATATCCCCACTGAAAATTGCGTCATTCAGCACGTTTTCATAAACCGATAAGACCTGTTCATCGACATCTGGCATCTCAATCTTTTGGATTTCCTTATAATACTTCGTCAATAACGCCTTGTGCTCGGGCATAAGGAATGGGATCCATTTTAGCTCACCCCGGTCGCGATACATCGTCATCACAATTACCCCTTTCAATTTAACGAACGTTTGTTCTTATTTTATACCCCGTTTGTCTCATTTGAACAGCCTTTTTCGTGTTTGATGATCCGTGCGTCCTGTTTCCGTACTCTAGCTCGCTGGTCGTCGGTGCAAGGGACGTCAAAAAAATGACGCGCTCTTCGGCCCGTCTTCCTTCGCTTTTGGCTCAAAGCGAGGCTTTTCGCTCGTGGGCTACGGAAGCCTGGTCCTCCGTTTGCTCTACGCATTTTTTTGAGGCTCTCCCTGCGGTCGCCCTTGCACCGTCTCCCGACGCTCGCTTCGTTCCCGTCAACAGGACGCACAACGGTGTTCGTTCTGAGCACAGCTTATCCGAAAGGGGACAAACCAACATGGAACTATCCGCCATCATCGAGGTCATCCGTATCAAGCAAGAGGTTCGCGAGGAAATGGTCGCCCTCGAGCACGCCATCATCCACTCACCGGACAGCGCCCGACAAATCGGGTCATCGTTCATCGGGGACGACGACCGTGAAGTGTTCCTCGTCATCATGCTGAATACTAAAAATCGGGTCATCGGCGTCCACCGTGCGCACGTCGGGAGCGTCAACTCGAGCGTCGTCCACCCACGGGAGGTCTTCAAATGCGCCATCTTGAACAACGCCTCGTGCCTCATCGTCTGTCATCAACACCCGAGCGGGGACCCGACACCGAGCCGGGAAGACATCCTCGTCTCGGAACGGTTACATGAAGCGGGGGACCTCATCGGCATCCCGGTCCTCGACCATCTCATCCTCGGGTCGGACGAGTCATACGTCAGCATGAAACAGCGAGGTTACATGGGTTGAATGGAATGGAGTGGGGCCGGGGGACCGGTCCCGGTCCGTCTGGGAAGGGCAAGGACGAAAAACGTGCGTTTTTCTTTGATGAGACGGGCGACTCGCGTTGCTCTCGCCTGGATCCATAGAGCGGGATCCGGGAAAAGGATCGTTTTCGCATGACGAAAACGAGACGGTTCGTATGTGAAGATTGGACGTTATTTTGGTCTGTCTCGTAAGAAGAGTGTTTGATGAAATGGCAGAAGTGAAAAGCGCGCTTGTTTATTGAAAATGACTATGTTTTTTAAACAAGCCCTAGGGCTTGTTTGAAACAACACCAGGGCTTACGTGAAATAAGCCGAGATGTTGCTTACGTGGATGCGAGATATCATGAGGCTATCAACAGGAGAGGATGATTCAGATGGATAAATTCCAACTAGACCAACAGACGATGGACGAAATGACGGAGGTATTGCTACGCCGCCTACCGGATCGGTTAAACGTTAAGAACGGGGAATTTAAACTTGTGAGTATGGATATCCTATGTGATGTGAAAGAAGGGGAGTTATTGACAAGAAGCACAGTTTTTTTCACCACCAATACGCTTCGAACATATGGTCGACCGTAAGAATTTTCTAGATGTATACATGTAGATTTGTATACGTGTATACATGTATACGCGTATACATTTTTTTGAATGGGAATCGTTTCTACTAGTGTATGGATGAGGACTGAACTGTCTTTTTACGGGGAATCGTTCTATAGAGAACCGGAAGGGGGAGGTGTGAAGGACGAGGGGCTGCTTGATGACTATGCGTTCGCGGGATTGGATCCGTTCGTCCAGACCGTGTTCTCGGAACTGATGGAACATCCCGAGTGGATGCGTGTCGTCGACAAGGAACATTGCGTCGAGAAGGTCGTCCGGTTCGATGAAGGACGGAACTCGCCCTATTTCCGGGTATTGATTTACCTGGATGCAGAAGCGCGTCCGATCAAGAAAATGTATCTATATGGGACATGGGTGGTGGCGAATGGGGACGTCAGTTTCGTCGTCTCAGAGCTATCCAAGGGTGTATTCGAATATGAGGTGATGCATGTCCATTGGCTCATCAAGTATCGGTTCGAGGATTGGGGAGTCTCTGAAGACGGGGCATGGGAGAAGGAATGGTGATCCAGGCTCATGCGTGAGCGTCTAACGCCTCGTGGCGAAGTCGCTCATCGCACCGCTGCCCCCCTGACGGCCCGATAACAAGAGCTGCTGGCTTTGTCGCCGCATCTCTATGTTCCTGGCCCTTTCTAACGGGAGGCACGGAGCGTAAGGACAACGTCAAAAGCAAGAGCGTGGGCGCGTCTCACGCCACGCGAGGAACACCATTCGGCTGAATGGTGTTTTTGTTTGGAAGTCATTCACCGATTTCCGATTAATTTGAAGTGGATTAAGATAACATCTTAATTTAATACAATGTTTATGGTATTATATAATAAAATCATCATTGTGTTAAAGGGAGGTCTATTATGTATACGATTGACGAAGCATTTGAAATTTTATCGAAGAACAAGCTCACAAGCCATAAGGAGACGGTCCGCAACTGGGTACGGAAAGGCGTGATCCAGGCGGAACCGCTCGAGTCGCGTAAAAAAGGATATCGGATCAGTGAGGAGGCGCTCGAGCAGTTCATCAAAGAGCGGATGCCTGACGGGTGGGAGATGTATCCAGAGTCGGTGACGGGAGACGTTCGGGATGTCGTCAAGAATGAAGAAGAGGCCCCGTATCATGCCGAAATCGATATAGAAGCGATCAAAGAGCAGGGGCGTATCGAGATGTGGAATCGAGTGGCCGGTCGTTGGCTATGGGAAGGTCATCTTGAAATCACACGGACGATGATACGAAATGCGATCGAGCACAGAGGTCATTCAAAAGAGTTCGGGCAGTTCGTCTGGGAACGATGTCTCAAGGACAGCGCACCGCGTAAAAGACCACGAGTCCTTTACTTAGTCGATGCGTTTCTATTCGAAGGGGAGCGGGTACCGTTTGATCAGGATTTTGGCATCAAAGAAGAACAAATCATGCATGCGTTGATTGAGCATGTCAGGGTGAAGAAGAGAACAGGTATGTATAAAAATGAAGCGGATAGCAGATGATAGTTGTAGCATGATAGACGATTGGATGATATTTGTGAAGGCACAACTTATTTAGCGAAGAGGGTGATGCCTTGCAATCTATAATCAGCGGGCACTTATTAAAAATGCTTGACTCTCCAATGCGTTCAACGAGTCATATAAGCAAAGAGGAACACCATTCGACCGAATGGTGTTTTTGTGTTATGAAATGAGATTAGACATTTGTGTTTCTTAACGATGAACTTTAGATTAGCGTGGTACAAGTTTTATAAGGTTATTCATAGTCTGCTCAAATGTTTTAAGCGGTCTATATCCGATTTCTCGAATCTTCTCGACTGTGTAGGTCGCCTTCTCTACTTGGCGATTAGGAGGAATGATTTTCTTTTTGGCAGCAATGGCTAACTGTACACGAAAATGGCGATCGTCTACATTCAGATCTATGGCGTGGTACACTTCTCCGTCTATGCCATCTAATAAAGCTATGTAAATCATTTCAGCTAGATTATCGGCATGGACCCATGGAACGGAGTCATCGGGATGAACCCATGTTACATTGTCGCAGGATAGCATGCGTTTAACTTGATTGTCACCCCAATAGGAGTTCGTTTCTGCACAGATAGCACCAGATCTCAAAATAATAACAGGGAGACCTTTGTCATTATAAGCGGACAGGATTTGTTCAGAACGAATTTTAGTGGAGATATATGTTTCTGGATGGTCATATGCGAGAGGTGAATCTTCATCGAGGTGTCCGCTTTGAGGCTCCCCATAAACCGATGTCGTAGAAATATGGATGAATTTTTTAACACTATTATCTAGTGCTGCGTGAGCCAGAAACTTTACTCCCGTAATGTTTGAAGCTATCGCAAGTTCAGTATCTTCCCCAAGATATGCCGCACAGTTGATAACATAATCAATCCCTTTCATGATTTTAGATAAATAAGTTGAGTCTGTTAAATCACCAATGAGAGGTACAAACCCCTCATCACGAAATTTTTGTGCTAAAGATTGGTTTCGAATTAGAACGATGACCTCGGCGCCTTCATTTTTCATTTTAGATGCAACGCGTCCTCCGAGTGTCCCTGTAACACCTGTAATTAAAATTTTTCGATTTTCTATGTGCATCGGACCACTCCTGTCAATTATGTTTGTATGTATAATACATTAAAAGGTTAAAAATACAAATAGTAACTAGTGTAAAAAATGTTTTAATTGATGTTTTTTTGAAATGATGAATTATAAAATTTAGTACAACACCTGAACGCGAACACAAAAACCCCACAGCGGTATGATATGCTCCCCAATAGGTAGACAGACGAAATAACAAATCTGTTTATCTGATTGGGGAGTGTTTTTTTATGGCGAGAAGTCGGCATACGATCGAACAAAAATTGAGTGCGCTGCGCATGATGGAAGAAGAAACATATACTTGGAAAGAAATCATGGAGGCTCATGGCGTCTCTAGGCACACCCTCCAGGTGTGGAAAGTGAAATTCGATACCGTTGGGATCGATGCGTTGAAGGAATCGAAGGCATGGAAACTGTACACCAAGGAACTGAAAATCGCGGCCGTCCGCGACTATCTCGATGGGTTCACTAGAATGGAGGTACTCTCCAAGTATCAGATCAGTGATTGGTCTGTTCTTCGTAAATGGATTAAGAAGTATACTAGTCATAGCGAGTTAACAGATTCGAGAAAAGGGATGGATCGAGCTATGACAAAAGGAAGAAAAACCACATTCGAAGAGCGCCTTGAGATCGTGAAATACTGTTTGGAGAATGGACGCAACTACCAGCAGACCGCGGAACAATATCAGGTGTCCTATGCCCAGGTGTATGGCTG
>NZ_JACSMC010000046.1:0-16345 GCF_018618435.1 Exiguobacterium sp. s150
TTGTGTGGTAACTTCATTCTACACGAGGCCGTCGCTATGGGCTTTTTTGCGTTCACGTTCAGGTGTTGCACTTAATTTTATAATTCATCATGTAACAAAAAAGGGGGCCGTCGACGTGAATCGACGGACCCGAATAACATGATATGAACGAGGGGTGTTCATCTGAAAAGGAGGAACGAAGTTGGTGCAGAACCTCTTTCCTACGTCTTTAGTATAAAAGAAAAATGGAAACGCTTACGCTCCACATATTGCATTTTTGTGAACGTTTTCACGTTATTCGATCGCGTTGATGATCCCGAGCCCGATGACGGACAGTAAGACGATCAAGATGAAGAGAAACACCATCTCATTCGGCGAGCGAAACCCCTCGTATAGTTCGACGTCGTTCTCGATAATGACGTTCTCATGAACGACGACCGGTTCTGTTTCCGCAGATGACGCGAGTGGCGCGAACACCAAGCTAACTATGACGAAACAAGCAAATACGTATCTCATTGCACACCTCTTCACGGATTCATATCCATAGTATAGCACGCCTCATAGCGAGAACGATGTAGATGGTTCTAAAGACAAATCTCACAGTTTCTTATGTTACCCATCATTTTACAATCGTGACGCTTGAAACAAAAAGTCAATTCATCCCCCATTCGGTCCTTTTGACTCATATCGATGTAGTGAAAATGAATCACCTACGTGTCTTCCCACGTTCAATTATTCATTATTTTTACATTATTACTTTTAGATGGTAGCGCTTACAATTTAAGTGTACTATACATCGAACAAGAAAGTAGGAGAGCACTTGAATTCGGAAATCATGTATTGTGAGTGGCCTAACTTATCGGCAAGGACTCGGTTTAGCGTCAAGGCGATGTACGCTCCCGGTCACGGTCCCGACTTTTTCAGCACCCCACCCCAGCATCACGTCTACGTCGCGTTAGACGGGAATACGCCGATTGCGGCACTAGCGACCGAGCGCCTCGATGACGGCACAGACCGTGTGATCCGCATCCGCCACGAAGCGTATCGAAATCGGTACGTCTTTCAAGGGTTGTTGAGTCGCCTCCTTAATCAACTGAGTAAAGAAACCACGCACGAGACGATGGTCTTATTGCAAGTCGTCCAAGACGAAGATCAAGATAAGCTAAACTTGTTCACTTCACATGGATTCGAGGCTTATCATACATCATTTAACTACGTTCTCCCGCTCATCCCATATGAAAAAGCCTCGTTCAGCGATTGGAAATTGTCAGTCGTTGACCCGAGTAACTATGCGACGTGGTTACGTCATCGAAACGAGCACGCGCTCGTCCTGTCAGATGTCTTTCCGTTGACAGAAGAGCGGTTGCGACGTTTTCTCGCACGAAACCACTATTGCTACACGCTACATCGAGCGGGCAAAGCCGTCGGAATCTTCCGAGCCCATTACAACCAAGACTATGTCAAGATTCATGAGATTCATCTCTTTGGGTCGGACGAGGTCGCACAAGATGCCATTCCGTTCCTGCAACGGGTATTTTGTCACCAGTTAAAACCTTCGATGCGTCTCCGTTTGACCGTCACATCGCTTCAACCCGAGTTACACTATGCCATCCTCAAACAGGAGATGGCGTCCAGGCAGTCGGCCTTTTATACGATGACGAACATCCTCCCTGCGCGCGCGACTCGATAAAATAAAAAAATGCCGGCCTCCGTTCTTTTCAATCGAAAAGAAACGGTTGACGGGCATTTTTCATTCCGCGGCAGTCGTCGATTCCATGGCCAACGGCGGCATCTCTTCAAACAAAGCGGTCCTCTGGCCGACGTCACGAGGGTCGAGCGCCTCGATGCGGTCGAATTGAATCTCCCGCTCGGCGACACTGAACCAATACGTGATGTGCGGCTCATCCGTGAAACGGAGGGCGTAGTTCGATCCGTTCAAATGAAAATCCACTTCCGTCGAAAGAATTTCAGCCGGACCAATCTTTTTATGAGTCGTCAGTCGTTCGAGCACGACCTGTTCTTCATTAATGCGGTAATCGACGAATGTTGCAAGTGAGAGTCCAAACATAAATGATACTAGCGCGAATGCACTAATCAAGCCAAGGGTGATTTTCCCGTTCATTTCGCCGTCCCTCCCTCTTTTAGTATATCGGATTATCCGAAAACGTTGTGAAGTGACAATTTGTTCAACTTTCGGCACACTAGACGGAGAAGGAGGAATAACTATGCAAATTGACCACACCGGGATTGCCGTCCGTGATTTAGACGAGGCGATCACGTTTTACACGACCGTCCTCCAAGGCGAGCTCGTTGACCGCTATACGAATACGGCCGTCGGCGTCGAGACGGAGATTGCCGTGATTCACGTCGGGGAAGATGTGATCGAGTTATTGTTGCCAACGAGTCCGACGAGTCCGATTGCCCGCTTTATGAAGGCACGGGGGAAAGGCGTTCACCATATCGCTTATCGAGTCGACGACTTGGAGCAATCGATCGACGCGCTCAAACGAGACGGCATCACGTTTCTAGAGGACACGTTACGGACGACAGCAAAAGGTCGGCGCCTCATTTATATGGACCCGCGCCATTCAGGCGGTATCATCGTCGAACTATGCGACTATCCAAAAATCAAGCAGTGAGGGATTCCCTCACTGCTTGATGATTGTTTGTTCGATGATGGCCCGATTCTTCGCCTTTAAACGCTCGTTATGGGAAGACACCATCGCCGCTTTCGTCGCTTCGGGATCAATGAACGTCTTCGCGCTGTTAACGGCGTTCGCCGCGTCTTGGAATGCTCCGGCGATCAAATGAACCTTTCCGTCATGCGTCAAAATATCTCCTGCCGCATACAGCCCTGGTACAGACGATTCGCTCCGCGCGTTGCCTGACACGTAGAAGCCATCCTTCATGTCGACATGAAGCTCGCTGTCCCCTAACAACGTCGCATCCTGTTCATAGCCGTGGTTGATCACGACTTCGTCCACTTCCACGTGTTCTTTATCCCCAGTGACGCAGTTCAGGAGCTCCACCGCATGAATCATCTGCCCGTCCCGTGAGATCAAGTCGTTGATGCGAGTCGACAGACGACAGTCGACGCGCCCGCAGCGCAACTTCTCCACTTGCGACTCATGTCCTTTCAACGCCTCTTTCCGATAAGTCAAAATGACGCGTTCAGCGATCGGCTCCAGCTCATTCGCCCAATCGATGGCGCTGTTCCCACCCCCAGAGATGAGAACGGTCTTTCCTTTGAAACGCATGAGCGATTTCACTGTGTAATGAAGGTTTGACACTTCGAAGCGCTCTGCCCCACTGATTTCAATCTTTTGTGGCTGGAGAATCCCGTTTCCGGTTGCGACGATGACCGTCTTCGAGACGTGACGGCCATGCGTGCCGTCTAGAATGAAGCGACCGTCATGGTCTTTCGTCATCGCCTCTACTTTTTCTCCTAAGACGACGGTCGGATCGAACGTGAGCCCTTGCTCGACGAGCTGGTCAATCAACTTCGCCCCAGTCGTCGGTGTCACACCCCCGACATCCCAAATCATCTTTTCCGGATAGACATGAATCTTGCCCCCGAGGTGTGGTTGAAATTCAATCAGTTTCGTCTTCATCCCACGAAGGCCACTGTAAAACGCGGCGTATAGTCCCGCTGGCCCACCACCGATAATCGTCACATCGAATACGTCTTGTCCCTTCATCCCACTCAACCATCCTTCCACCTGTCCACGCTGTCATTGATTATCATTCTCATTCACTATACCGCGTATCGTACGGAAGCACAATCCGTTTTCTCTCTAAATGAAGATTGACATAAACTGAAGCGCTTGCTATAGTGAGTACGACATTGAGAATCATTATCACATTTGACGCCCCCGAGAGGAGAATTTGCATGTCACGCATACATACAACAGACATCGAGGTCGGTTACGGCGACAAGACAATCGTCAAACAGCTCAGTTTAACGATTCCAGACCGTCAAATCACGACGATTATCGGACCGAACGGTTGCGGTAAGTCGACGTTGTTGAAGGCGATGACGCGAATCCTCTCTCCTTCGAACGGGTCGGTCCATTTAGACGGCGCCGATATCGCCAAGTGCAAGACGAAAGAGATCGCCAAAAAGATGGCAATCTTGCCGCAGACCCCCGAAGGTGCAAGCGGGTTGACGGTCGGTGAACTCGTCGCGTATGGCCGCTTCCCGTACCAGTCCGGATTCGGCCGATTGACGAAACGCGACCACGAAGTCATCGATTGGGCGCTCGACGTCACCGGTACGCTCGACTATAAAGACCGGAGCGTCGACGCCTTATCTGGCGGCCAACGCCAGCGGGTATGGATTGCGATGGCGCTCGCGCAGGAGACGGATTTGATTTTCTTGGACGAACCGACGACGTATCTCGACTTGGCCCATCAACTTGAAGTGCTCGAACTGCTCGAGACGTTGAACCGCGAGCAAGGCCGTACGATCGTCATGGTCCTCCACGATTTGAATCAAGCCGCTCGGTTCGCTGACCATATCGTGGCGATGAAAGATGGCGAAGTGCTCGCGACGGGTTCTGCCGAGGAAGTCATCTGTCCGCTCGTCTTGCGCCAAGTGTTCCACATCGATGCCATCATCGGTCGCGACCCACGTACGGAGAAGCCGATGTGCCTGACGTACCATTTAATCAAAGAAGAAGCTCCTGTCGAAACTGCGGCACCACGTCCCGACTTGCTTCACGCTTGATTCCCTGCCTGTTCTCAGGCAGGGTCTTTTTGATCGGGTAGCGAACAAGTCGAAGAGAGCATACCCAACCCGCCCTTACGGTTTTTGGACAAACAGCCACGGGTATGAGTGAGAAGAGAGTGAAGGAGGAGTTGCTATGGATTGGCTCGACGGAATATTCGTCGTCACCTCGATAGCCTGGCTTTATGAGCTATGGCGTTACCGCAATCGTGACGACACGAAGGATGGACGGAGCGAACATATGAGTTTTTACGTCGTCTCGGCCGTCATGGTGATCGTGTTCGCAAGTTCGCTCGGTTACTCGATCTTGACGGATGCCCGTCAAAGCGTCTCTTTGCGCTTAATCGGACTCGCATGTTACATAGCTGGTGTCGGCCTCCGGTATTGGGGGATCACCCATTTACGACATCAGTTCACGCGCCATGTCGTCGTCCGGCCCACGGATGAGATTGTCAGCACAGGCCCGTACCGGTTCTTACGGCATCCGCTCTATACAGGACTATTGTTCATCACGTTCGGGTTCGCGCTTACCTTCAGTTTCGTCTGGTTCGCAGTACTCGGAACGATTGCGATGGGAGCAGCGCTATTATGGCGCATTCATATCGAAGAGAAGATGTTGACCGCACATTTCGGCGATGCTTACGCCGTATGGTCGAAGTCCCGGAAACGTCTGCTTCCGTTCATCTATTAAAAAGACGCGGCCTCGCCATAGCGAGAGCCGCGTCTTCTGTTCATACTGAAAATTTCCCGAGCAATCGGACAATCATAAAACCGGCCAAAAACGAGACGATGCTTAATCCCCACATGACGGTCGTCGCCGGAAGACCTGGGAAGACGACGGCGAGCGATCCGATGACGAGCCCGAGAATAACGGAGAACGTCATACCCGGGTAGTTCGCGAGCAGATGACGGATGACTTTACTGCTGACGATGAAGCCGACGGCGACACCGAGACCGACAATTCCGATGACGATCACGTTCAAGTTCGACAAGGCGCTGATGACCGTCGGATAGACCCCAATCAACAACAAGACGAACGAACCACTAATACCAGGCAAGAGCATCGCCATACTGCCAAGCCAGCCCGAGAAGAAGAGGAGCAGCGCCGTCCCCATCGTTACGTCAGTGATGACCGCCGTATCCGCCGGTTTGATGACAGCCATACTCGCGACGAGAATCGTTCCGACAATCATCGCGACGATATGCACCGGTCGCATCTTCGCCCGTGACTTGAATTCAAACAACAAGAGCGGGATAATCCCTAAAATCAACCCGATGAAGAAGAACTGGGTCGGGGCATGATAGTTCAACAATAAAAACTCGATGACGCGGCTCAACCCTAAAATCGCGCCACCCATCCCAATCGCGAGCGGAATTAAGAAACCGATATGTTTTTTCCAGTGCCGGCTAAACACCCCGCTAATCGCCTCAATCAACCGGTCGTAAATTCCTAAAATGACCGCAATCGTCCCGCCGCTGACGCCAGGAATCAAATCACTCGTCCCCATCGCCATGCCGCGTAATATATTTCTCCATTCCATAAAGTATAGGCTCCTTTATCCGCAAGTTCGTTTCAAGCATTTAGTATAGCGGACGGCGTCGACAAATGCATCGGTTTCAAGACTGAAAAAACGGACTTTCGTCCGTCTTCATAAATCGAGCACCATATAATCGAACCGTCCGCCTGAAATCTCAATCTCTTTTTGTTTATAAAAACCGAGTCGTTCATAAAGGCGCGCTGCCGCAGGATTGGTCTGGTCGACGTTCAACGTGACGACCGGGATGTGTTTTGAACGGACGTGCTGAGTGACGGAGTTGATCAGCTTTGTCCCGATTCCACGTCCCCCGAACTGTGAATCGACCGCGACCGAGTCGATGTAAAACACGTCGCCTTCTGTCTCGACGTCGAGTTCCCCTGTTTCGCCAGCTTCCATCAGCCACTGTCGAATCGGTTCGTCTAATTTCCGTGCATCCATTCCTGCATACGCGATGATAATGCCCGCGATGGTCCCTTCACTCTCCGCGACCCAAATATTTTCATAGCTCAGACGGTTCGCGGGTCGGCCAATCCACATCGCGAGCCGCTCGAGTACTTGTTCTTTCTGCTTCGTTCCGGTCAACGAATAGGCGATGTCATGGATGGCCGCATAGACGAGCGGGGCCACGTTCGTCGCATCTGCCGGTTTAGCTTGTCGAATGTTCATATTATCTCCTCCACATACCACTTTATCATACAGTGAAAAAGAGTGGGTTTGTCAACGAGCGAACTGTGGGATGATACAAACAGAAGGGAGGAAGATCTATGAAAGCAATCATCACAGGAATGAACGGGACGGTCGCACCTGTCGTCGCCACGACACTCGAACGACACGGGATTGAACCGATTGCGTGGGACCGTTCAAAAGTCTCCATCGAAAAAGAATCAGATATGCGCGCCTTTATCGAATCGGTCCGGCCTGACTATTTTCTTCACATCGGGATGGGACCCGTCGAATCAGCGGCGAATCTCGCCCGACTGTGCGGGGAATACGATATCCCATTTTTGTTCACGAGCACCGTCTCCGTCTTCTCGGACAACGTGACAGGACCCATCACACCTGACACCCGGCCCGACGCCGAAGATGAATACGGATCGTATAAACGGGCATGCGAGCAAGCGATCGCCCGAGCCAACCCTGGTGCTCAAATCGTTCGGCTCGGATGGCAAATCGGGGACCGCTCCGGCTCGAACAACATGATGGATTTTTTCGAGAAGGAAATGGAACAAAAAGGCGTCATCGTCGCCAGTACGCACTGGTATCCGTCTTGCTCGTTTTTACAAGATACGGCCGACGCGCTGTTCGACATCCTGACGAAACGAGGTCCCGGCATGTATCAATTGAACGGGAACACGAGCCACTCGCTCTATGATATCGCCTCCGCTCTCGCTGAACGACATGACAGGCCATGGCGCATCGAACGCGCGGATGAACCGAAGCGTGATAATCGCATGGTCGACACCAATTGCCGCATCGCACCAATTACAAATCGCTTGGCGCTTCACACAAAATGAACCACCCATCCCGGGTGGTTCATTTTCATGCGCGTCGTTCGATGTCGGTCAAGACGAGCCTGCTCTTCGGAAGGCTCGGCAAGTCGACAAGGCTGTAACTGAAGTCTTGCGGCGGGACGTCATAGCGATAGCGGTTCAAGAATACGTCAATCGTCTCTTTCATAATGGCGATGGTGACGTGCTCTCCTGCACAGCGATGTCCGAAATCGACATCTCCCCCACCTTGTGGGATGAACGTGAACGGACTCTCTGTCCAATTGACGAACCGTTCTGGATTGAATTGGCCCGGTTCGTCCCAATGCGCCGGATCGTGATTCGTCCCGTACAAGTCGAGTAAGACGAGCGTCCCTGCTTCGAATCTGTACCCTTCCCACTCGAAATCGTGCTTGACCCGGGCTGCCGTCACCGGGAAGAACGGATAAAAGCGGCGAACTTCCTGAACGAACGCCGTCGCGTCGACTGTCCCGTTTGCCAGTTTCGTTCGCGCTTCATCAAATTGATGCAAGGCGAGCACCGTGAAGAGGACATAGATCGACACTGCGACGGTCGGTCGCAAAATATTGATCACTTCGACAGCCACGACGTCTGCCGGTAACAGTTCACCGGATTCGTCACGATGCCAAGCGAACTCATACAAAGCTGTCTTCTCGTTCGGCAACAAGCGCTTCGTCCGTACCTCCTCGACCATCGAGCTGACCCATGTCTCAGCCGAGGCTCGTGCTTTACGGCCAAGGATGTGCTTCGGTCCGAGTGCTGTGCCCGATTCGAACAAGAGACGCATCTCGTCGGTACGCTTGTCAACCTCTGACTCGGCGAGTGGTACACCGGCCCATTCGCAGACGGCGCGCATGAGCACGCGTTGTGCCGTCTCATAAAGGACGGTCTCCCCATCGGCTTGATCGAGTTCCTTTTCCCATTCACGCCCGACGAGTCGCGTCAGGCGATCAACATTTTCTGGAAACATGAGCGACATGAACATCCGTTTCCGATACGTATGGGCAGGACCGTCTAACGTCTGTACGCCGCTTTCACCGAACAGCGTCTTCAAGAGCCGTTTCGGGGCCGCATCTTGCCGGACGAAGCGGTCGGCATCGTAAAATAGAGCCGCTCCTTCCTCTCCGCCGAGACAAATCGCACGTTCCCCTAACAGCCGCGTCTCAAAGATATTCGATTGAAAGCTCGTCCGTCGATTCGGGACAAACTGATATCCCTCCCTTAAAAAATCGAGGCTGTGATCGAGACCTTGTTCTTTCGGTATCGGTTTCGTCATCTCCTTCATCCTTTCTTCGCTAGACTATAGAGGATGTTCCCTCCTCTGTCACGAACAAACCTAATACAGAAAGGAGTGGGGATATGCTTTCGTTCTTCTTGACGTTTCGCCGCATGTTCCGAGGAATTTGGCGCGGGCTGAAAGAGCCTGAATTCCAGGTGTTGTTCAGTCTCGCCTTCCTCACCATTTTGTCCGGCACGTTATTTTACGCCCGCTACGAAGAGTTACGATGGCTTGATTCGCTCTACTTCAGCGTCATCACGCTGACGACGATTGGCTATGGTGATTTCGTCCCGTCGACAGACCTCGGGAAAGCGTTCACGATTGGTTACGTCATTACGGGTACCGGCATCATGGTCGGGTTCGTCACCCAAGTGTTCAACCATTTACAACAAGCCCGACTCGAAGAAGTGAAAAATAAAAGAACGCCACCTCCGGAATAAGCGAGGTGGCGTTTTGGCGTCATGACGCCTTTCGATTACGGTTCTCGAGCGCGAGTTGCTGGTTGAAACGCTTCGTCTCAGCGATGACGACCCCTGACAAGAACAAGAGGCCAATCAAGTTCGGAATGGCCATCAAGCCGTTGAACACGTCCGAGAGCGCCCATACCAAGTTCAAGTTCGTCGTCATCGCGCCAAGTCCTGCGACGAGGACGAAGGCGATGCGATACGGAATAATCGACTTTTGTCCAAACAAGTAGTGAATCGAGCGTTCCCCATAATACGACCACCCGAGTACGGTCGAATACGCGAACATAACGAGCCCAATCGTGACGACGTAACGGCCGAACGGCCCGAGGAACTGTTCAAACGTGGCCGCCGTCAAATCGACGCCTTCAAGCCCTGAACCGATCTGTCCGCCCATGACGAGGGTGATCCCCGTGATTGAACAGACGATGAGCGTGTCGAGGAAGACTTGCGTCATCGAGACGAGCGCTTGTCTGCCCGGCATATCTGTTTTCGCAGCGGCTGCCGCGATCGGAGCCGAACCGAGACCGGCTTCGTTCGAGAACACGCCGCGGGCGACACCGTAACGGATCGCCGCACCGATGGCCCCACCACCGATTGCTTCGGCACTGAACGTGCTGCTGAAGATGAGCGCAATCGCATCCGGGATGAGCGTGTAGTTCATGACCATGATGATGAGCCCACTACCGAGATAGAAGATGATCATGATCGGAACGAAATAACTGACGACGCGTCCAATCGATTTGACGCCGCCAAGGATGACGGCACCCGTGAACACCATCACCAAAATACCGGATACATAGAGCGGAACGTCAAACGTCGACTTGAGCGCGAGCGCAACCGAGTTCGTCTGGACCCCGTTCCCAATCCCAAACGCGGCAAGCGAGGCGAACGCCGCGAACAATACGGCGAGCCAGCGCTGCTTTAAACCGCGCTCCAAATAATACATCGGCCCACCAGCCATCTGTCCCCGCTCATCCGTCACTCGATATTTGACAGCGAGTACGGCTTCGGCATACTTTGTTGCCATCCCAAAGAACCCGGACAGCCACATCCAGACAATCGCGCCCGGTCCCCCGAGCACGACAGCCGTGGCGACACCGACGATATTCCCCGTACCGACGGTCGCCGCGAGGGCAGTCATGAGTGCTTGGAAGTGACTAATGTCCCCTCGTGACGTCTTGTCTTGGTTTTTCGAGAAGGCGAGCTTTAATGCGTAAGGCAGTTTTGTGATTTGAAGGCCACCTAACCGTACTGTCAAATAAACGCCTGTCCCCACAAGCAAAATCAACAGCGGTGGTCCCCACACAAAGTCTGAAATCGTACCGATCAGTTCACTGAACGATTGACTCATGCTGAAATCCCCTTTCCCCTTATGTAATTGTACTTCTCTATTTTTTCAGAATACTTGGAACATTGTCAAAAGTATTGTACTAAAACAAAAGTCCGTTCATGAATCTGTACCTAAAACAGCGAGACGTCGATTAGACATCTCGCTGTGAAGGTGGCTTCTCTCGTTGTAATGGCGCGCTCCAGTCAAACTCGTCCGGCACATAGTCGAGTCCGCCTGCATGGAACGGTTGGCAACGCAACAAACGTCGCGCGGTCAAATAGCCGCCCTTGACCGCCCCGTGCTTTTCAATCGCTTCAATCCCATAATGAGAGCATGTCGGATAAAATCGGCACGTCGGTGGTTTCAATGGAGAGATGACACGTTGATACCCTTTTATGCCACGCACAAGAATTCGTTTCATAAAAATCGCCTCGTTCGAATAGATTACTGCCATCATATCTCGTCGAATGAATTCTGTCACTTTCACTGTCCGATGTTGGATGTGAAGAAGCGGTTACATTATTTCCTTTCTTTTACAATTCGAGCATGGAAGGGGATATTCGGCTTAACATTTGTTATGATAAGCACCATGTACAAGACCGAATCTAACAGAAGAGGTGACGAAATATGAAATTATTAATGGTAGGAGCCGGTTCGATGAGCGAGGCGCTCGTCCGCGGTTGGATTGACGCCGGTCTTTCGCCGGAGACGATCACGATGACGAATCGAAGTGACCGGGCTCGATTGGACCAACTGCACAACGAACTCGGCGTCCGAATCGTGGACGAAGAAGACGTGAACGCATACGATATCGTCGTACTCGCGATGCAACCAGATGGCGTGCTCCCATATGTACGTTCGAAGACGTGGACGAAGCCGCTCCTCATCTCTGTCGCGGCTCATATCGAGCCGGCAGAACTCGAGGCCGCTTCAGGACTTCCAGCTGTCTGTGCGATGCCGAACACCCCAGTCGCCTTCCGTGACGGGATGACGGGCCTTTGGTTCGGACCAGAGACAGACGAGTCTGTTCGCGCGACAGCGACCGCACTATTTGAACGCGTCGGCCGAACCGCCGTGACGGACGCGAAAACGATGTCCGCCTTCATGGCTGCCGCCGGCTGCAGCCCAGCGTTCTTCTATGAAATCGTCGGATCGATGACACCGGTCTTGACCGATGCCGGATTTGACGAGGCGACAGCCCGACAAATCGTCGCCCAAGCGATGAAAGGATCGGCCGAACTCCTGTTGCACGAGACGCGTCCGACTGACGCCTTAATCTCGGACGTGGCCGCGCCAGGAGGCCCGACCGACCGCGGTGTCGGCGTCTTGCGCGATCGTGACTTATCCGACGTCATGTCCGCTGCGCTCCGCGAAAGCGCGAAAGAAGACGTCGAACAACACCAATCATGACAAAAGGTCCGAAACGGTTGTATCACCGTTTCGGACCTTTTCTTATGAGAGCATATGTAAGATGGAAACGATGAGTGCCACGACCAATATACCCGGTAGGAGGTTGGCGACCCGGATGCGCGTGATACCCGCCAAGTTCAAGCCGATGGCCACAATCATGACCCCTCCAGTGGCCGTCATCTCAAGAATAAAGCTATCCATGAGCGATTCGGGCACAACTTTCATAATTTGAATCGCCAACAAGGCGATCGCACCTTGATACAGCAAGACCGGGACGGCCGAAAACATGACCCCGATCCCGAGCGAGGAAGCGAGGACGAGCGCGGTAAACCCGTCAATCAACCCTTTCGTATACAACACGTCGTGGTCGCCACGTAAGCCGCTGTCGAGCGCCCCGATGACAGCCATCGCCCCAATGACAAAAATGAGCGTCGCTGTAATGAAACCTTCGGCAATGCTCGACTTACTCTTTCCACCGATGCGCCGTTCCAATTGGTAGCCGACCTCATTCAATTTCTCGTCGAGTTTCCACCATTCCCCTAGCGCCGCCCCGGCGACAAGACTACCGATCACAATCAAGAAATTCTCGCTTTTTAGACCCATCTGCACACCGAGCACGACGACCGCAAGCCCGATCGCCGCCGTGACCGTCTCTTTCATCCGCTCGGGGATTCGATGGAACAAAAGGCCGAGCAACGTCCCGACGACGATGAGCGCCGCGTTGACGATGGTCCCTAACAACACCATCTCGTATCCCCCGTTTCTATATGTATTGAAAGCAATATACCAATCCGTTCCATTGGATGTCAATTGAAAAAAGAACAAAAAAAGAGCCACTTCTCGCAAGAAGTGGCTTCGCGGAAACCCATGTTCCGGTGGGTTTCGCATCGGGTTTGGCACCCAAGTGATTCTGACTGGGCTCGAACCAGCGACCTCTACCCTGTCAAGGTAGCGCTCTCCCAGCTGAGCTACAGAATCAGGTCGTGTCCTCTCTTAAGGACACTATTAATATATCAAGAAACTAATGCCTTGGCAACCGTTTTTTAAAAGTTTTTTTTAATTTTTTTAACGCGACATTTCCTGACGTTGAATGTGACGGCAAAGTCGTTCTAAATCACCAGCATATACCGATACGAGCATTCCCTCGTATTCCGTATCTCGATCCCAATGAAGTCCGTTCGCTTTCGCTACACGTTGTGATGGCACATTGTCCGGATGGATGAGCGAGATAATGTCTTTCTCCCCTTCCTCGAACGCATATTGCATGAGCCGAGCCGCCGCCTCGCGACCGTAACCCATATGCCAATGCTTCGGTGCGAGCCAATAGCCGACCTCAAGTTCGATTTTGCCGTCAAGCTCGTGTAACAACGTCCCGGCATGGCCAATCGGTTCGTCGCTCTCGAACGTCATCAATTTGAGTAACCCGGTCTGTCGTCCTGTCTTGTAGCGCGAAAGCTGTCGCTCGAACCATTCAATCGTCTGCTCATCCGTGAACGGTTTTCCGTCCGGGCTGATGAACCGCATCACCCGCGGGTCTTGTAGCAGCGATTTGACGAAATAAAAATCGGCAATCGTATATGGTTCAAGCCGTAAGCGCTCAGAGTGTAACTCGACATGCTTCATCGTTCCCGCCCCTTTCATTCACAGTCTTTACTCATTAATTCCCGTTATGAGGCAGGTTGAATCCTAGTTAAGCGATGACTTTCAATCCGACGACACTCCCGATGATGAGCGTCAAAAAGAAGATACGCCAGCGGTCGGTCGATTCATTCAAGTAAAGCATGCCGAGAATGACGCCTCCGGCCGCCCCAATCCCGACCCAAATCGAGTAGGCGAGTCCAAGCGGCAACGTCTCGAGCGAGCGGGATAACAAATAAAAACTGAGCGCGAACGTCACAATCGACAAGATTGACCATTTCAAAATTTGATAGCCTTTTGACTTCCCCATGAAAAAGACGGCAATCATCTCGGCCAGTCCCGCCCCAATTAAAAATGCCCAACTCATGCTGTCTCTCCTCCTGTCACTTGTTTCAACCCGATCACACCGATTAACAGTGTGCCGATAAAGACGAGCTTCATGCCGGTGAGCACCTCGTCAAACAAAATATTCCCGACGATGACCGTCCCGACAGCGCCGATCCCGGTAAAGACGGCATAGCCCGTCCCGGCCGGCAAGACGCGGAACGACAACGCCAATAAACCGAAGCTGACGATTAACAAGACGATTGTAACCAAGGTCGGGCCGAGCACAGTGAACCCGTTCGATAGTTTCATCGTCGTCGCCCACACGATTTCGAGCAGACCGGCGAGGACGAGCCACATCCATGCAAGTTGATCACGTTTCATGTCCATCCAATTCCTTTCTTAAAGATTTTGAAGGCAGCGCGTTGACGCTCGGAACGGTTCGTCTCGAACGTAAAGAGCGAGATGAGCGCGCCATCCAAAAAGCAATAATAAGCGTCATACACATCGTCAAGCGACTGCTCGGGCAACGCACCCTGCTCCATCGCAAGGCGGAACTGTTCTTTCTCAAACGCCTGCAGTTCAGTCTCCACGTCTCCGAGCGTTGACTCGATAAACGGTCTCAGCTCCGGTGGCGGGACGAGTAGCATCCGCTTCGTCAACATCCATGTCTCTTCTTCCCCAAAGAAACGGATCAGCGCTTGCACAATCGTCTCGATCCGTTCGAGCGGCGGGGCGTCGTAAGATTCGTCCCGTGCTACTTTCCAAACGTCATCGTACCGTGCTGCCATCGCTTCGACGACTTGCTTGAACAATTGCTCTTTTCCGTCAATATGGGCATAGAGTGACGCTTTTTTAATTCCCACGTCCTCGGCGAGTGCGGCGAGCGAGAGCCCCTCGTATCCCTCTAACGCAAAACGACGCGTCGCCGCTTGCTCAATTCGTTGTTTCGTATTCATGTCTATTCGGCCTCCTAACTGCTCCCTCCACTTTACCTAACGAACGGTAGGTAGTCAAGTGCGAGGATTGAACTTCCGTCTAAACAACGTCACAATCAATTTAGATAAGTGGAAAGGAAGCGTGTATATGATTGAACAGTTCAGCTTTAACTTGCCAAGCGACCGAACCGGTCAAAAACGACTTGTATCCGTCTTTCGTCCTGATTTCGTGTCGAACGACGTCCTGTTGCCCGTCCTCTATATGCATGACGGACAAAACGTCTTCCTCCATGATACGAGAGCGAGCTGGGGCATCGATCGATTCATCGAGACGTCCCGATTGCCGCTCATGGTCGTCGCCATCGCCAGCCCGCCGGATTGGCTCGACCGTTATGACGACTACTCTTTTTTTGAAGACGAGATGCTAGTTCGGCGCATCGGACCGGAGCTCGCGAAGACGAGGCCGACGCTCGGCGGAAAGGGGCGACGCTATACCGACTGGCTCATGAACGAGTTGAAACCATGGATTGATGCGCGCTATGCGACAGACGTGGACGATGTCGGCGTGATGGGCAGCTCGATGGGCGGCGTCATTTCACTCTATATGATGGCGACGTATCCTTCGATTCGCCGTGTCGGTTCGTTATCGACGGCGGCCTGGTCGAACCTGGACCCGCTCATCCGTGAACTGAAACAAGCGAATCTGTCGGCACGGCTTTACATGGATCTCGGGACGGACGAGACGAGCGGCCCGTTCACGCCCGAAGACTATTTGTATACGAACGCTAAATTGGTCGAAACGATCGCGAGAACCGGGATCATGTTCCGTTATGAAGTCGAACCAGAGGGCATCCATCACGAGTCGGCGTGGCGCCGGCGCTTACCGAACGCGCTCGCCTATTTGTACGACCATGACTAAAAAGGGAGGCAGCTTCTGCTGTCTCCCTTTTATCCACCCCCGTGATGTTCAGCCAAATAAAACGGCCCGACTTTCCGGACGAAATAGCTCTCGAGCCGACCTTGTGTCGCGCGCTCGACTGGCGGATTGGTCAGTGTATAAATTTTCCCGTTCCGCTCTTCGAAATCTTTTTGCTCTAGTTCGTTACGGGCATCATCCTCTTTGACACTCCCACAGCTAAAGCAGTGGGATTCTGAAGTGCTTGTGCGAGCGCAGTCCATTTCTGTTTTGCTCAAGCCTTCAGATGAGG
>NZ_JACSMC010000047.1:0-15537 GCF_018618435.1 Exiguobacterium sp. s150
AGTCAAGTCCAGACTCCTGTGTAAAATGCTATACAATGTTTTTACCATTTCTACTTATCAAAATTGATGTATTTTCTTGAAGAATAAATCCATTCATCATGTAGGTCCATAAGAACGGCTCCAATTAAGCGATTGGCTGATGTTTGATTGGGGAAGATGCGAATAATCTTTTCTCTTCTGCGTACTTCTTGATTCAGTCGTTCAATTAGATTGGTACTCTTTAGTCGATTGTGGGAATTTCCTTGTACGGTATATTGAAAGGCGTCTTCGAATCCATCATCCAATGATGCGCAAGCTTTTGAATATTTTGGTTGATCGATATAATCATGAATCAATCGATTTTTAGCCTCACGCGCTAAGTTAATATCTGTGAACTTAAAAATTCCTTTAACAGCTTCTCTGAAAGATTTTGAATTTTTTTAGGAATGGTGGTAAAGATATTTCTTAGGAAGTGAACTTGGCATCTTTGCCAACTTACGTTGGTGAAGGATTTTCTAATGGCAGAGACTAATCCTTTGTGCGCATCAGAAATAACGAGTTCCGTACCTTGTAAACCGCGTTCTTTTAGGTATTCAAAAAATGTTGTCCAGGTCTCTTCGCTTTCGCCACTTTGAATCATGAAGCCGATAATTTCACGGTCGCCATCTTTGGTTATTCCAATCGCTATATGACAGCTTTTTGAGAGTACTCGATTTTCTTCTCGTACTTTTATATAGAGTACATCGGTCATTAAGTAAGGATAATTTTTTTCTGATAATAAACGATTCTGCCACTCGTTAACCATAGGTTCTAGCTGTTCTGTTAAGCTAGAAACGAAGGACTTAGAGACGGATTTACCACAAAGTTCTTCCACAATTTTTGATACTTTACGAGTTGAAACGCCTGATACATACATTTCCAACATTGAAGCCATGAGGGCTTTTTCGTTTCGTTGATAACGTTCAAACACTGTGGGTGAAAAATGGCCATCACGTGTTCTGGGTACTTTTAATTCTAGCGTGCCTACACGTGTCGTAAAGCTGCGCTCATAATAGCCATTTCGTTGACTTTGTCGGTTTTCTGTTCGTTCATATTCTTTTGCTTGAATATATTCTGTTCGTTGATTTTCCATTAGTTGATTAAATACCGTTGTTAAAATATTTTTAGAAACGTCATCCTTTACAGAATATTCAATAATGCTTTGAATCTCTTCGCTTTTCAGTGTAAAATGTACTTGGGTCATGTAAAAGTCCTCCTGGGTATGTTTTTGTCGTTAAAAACATTGTACCGTAAAAGGACTGTTATATGGCCTTTTTACTTTTACACAATTATACGGACTTTATCAGTTTCAATATTAAAAATCGCAATCTGTTTAGAATTATTAATATTAATCGTATCAAGAATTATTAAAGGATTTTCCATTATCTCAAAGTTTACCTCAACAGTTTGGAAGGATTTTCTTGATTGTATGGTTCTATATAGTTGAAAATCACTGGTATTATACGCACAAATAGTTCCAGTTGTATTTTTAATGTAGAACCATTGACCATCTTGCGAGAATTTTATATAACCAGGATGTTTAGGTTTAGGAAGTTCTATCACCTTTTCCCAAGAATATGTATCATAAACAATAGTCTTACTGCCCATTGTGTGACATAAATAACGATTATCATTTGACATCACTATTTCATATGATGTCTTTAATTTTTTGATAAGCTTCATTTGAAACATGTTGCCCGCTCCGTTCGATAATGCCAATTAGTAATCATTTATAAATGTATTGTCCTGTTATTATGTACATATTCTTAAGATACTAGCCTGCTCGGTTAGTTGAATAAGAATTATATCTTCATAAAGTAATCAGTAAGCTTCTCATTTTCTTTTTCGCGTAATCGTTTATTTTCTTGTTCAAGTTCTTTATTCTTTTTTTCCAACTTTTCAATCTTTCTCTTTAGAGAAGCGATTACTGCATTTTGATTGTTCTCGTCACGTTTAATCCTCGAATCCACAAAAGCATTTTGTTGTTGATTTCGTAAGAAATCGATACGTTCTTTGAGCTCAGTATGATTGTAAAGGGTTGCTTTACTCACTCCAGCTTCTTCTGCTACACTATTAAAGTTAATAGCCTTAGAACTCTTTGTAAGGCGTTTAATAGCTTCTTCAACCTTTTCTTTAGTTTCTTGCTTTCTCTTTTCATGTAGCCGCCTTAATTGTTCCTCACGATCAAAACTAGCCATGTTTAACACCTTTCTTTTTCTCACGTTCTAATTGTCTCTTCATGCGGTCAAATCGACCAAAAATAACATTTCCATCTTTGATTGTTTCGTAAATATTTTGGTACCTTTCCAAGTTCTTTTCGTTTGCTTTAACCATATCTTCACGACCATATTCTTTCGACGCTTCAATCCACTTTGTAGTTGTTTCTATGAGAAGCTCGTACTTCTTAACGTCAAAACTTGACATACCTACTGCTAAATCAAAACAAGGTTTTCCATCGTTTGCAGTAAGACAAGGGGGTTCTGCTGCTAATGGGCAATTCCCGTTGACTCTTGCACGACAGGTCCCATAAGGGTTATCTAAGGCGTTTAACTTCTCGTCTTTCCACAACATATCAAGAATGTCTTTAGGGACATCTTCACTTTCTGAGAGTTGGTTAATTTCCCCATTTATGTCAAAGATAAACACACCTTGTTTCACAACCTTCTCGAACTCTTTACGTTTCGTATCATCTAATAGACGAGCATATTGCAACGTCATTTCGGGTGATGCATGGGCTAATAACTCCTGCACCGTTAAAATATCAGCTCCACCATTTATCATTTTTACTCGATGAATTATAAAATTAAGTGCAACACCTGAACGTGAACGCAAAAAAGCCCATAGCGACGGCCTCGTGTAGAATGAAGTTACCACACAAACATTCAGACGGAGGAATCGCTATGAGCTACACCCATCTTACCATAGCCGAACGCGTGAAAATAGAGACCTATCTGGAGCTCGGGATGTCCATCCGGTCCATCGCGAGACGGCTCGGGCGGCAGCCCTCGACCGTCTCGCGGGAGATCAGGAGGAACCCCGGCTACACAGCCGAACGCGCGCAGGAGCGATACACCAAGTCGAAGGGGAACTGCGGCGCCAAGACGAAGCTCGACGACCGTATGCGCCGGACGATCGTCGAGAGGCTGCGTGCGACCTGGTCCCCGGAACAAATCGTGGGGCGGCTCTTCGACGGGAAGATCGCCTTCTCGACCATCTACCGCTGGATCTATGCGGGATTAATCGACGTGCCCGTGACCGTGCTCCGCCAGAAGGGCAAGCGCCGGAAGCCGGTCGAGACGCGCGGGCGCATCAACGTCGGGCTGACCATCTCGGACCGGCCTCGGGAGGTGCGCACACGCGAGACGTTCGGGCATTGGGAGCTCGACACCGTCGTCTCCGGACGAGGGAAATCGAGGGCGTGCGTCGCGACGTTCGTCGAGCGAAAGAGCCGGTTCTATCTCGCCCTGCCGATCACCGACCGCACCGCGGCCTCGATGGAGGGGGCGATCCATGTGGTGCACGGCGCCTTCCCGGGCGGCACGTTCGAGACGGCGACGACGGACCGGGGCAAGGAGTTCAGCGGTCACGAGCGCATTCAGGCGTCGCTCGGCGTGCCGGTGTATTTCGCCGACCCGTACTCGTCGTGGCAACGGGGGAGCAACGAGAACGCCAACGGGCTCCTCCGCGAGTTCTTCCCGAAAGGAACGGACTTCGCGAAGGTCACGCATGACGAACTCGCGGACGCGCTCGCCAAGATCAATGGGCGACCGAGGAAGTGCCTGAACTGGAAAACCGCACACGAGGTCTTCACCGAGGAAGTGTTGCGCTTAATTTGACAAACCGTCACTCCAAAAGTATGTCGAAACTGGTGAGGTCTGAAGTGAAACAAATTGCCTGATTCATCAGTAATATTTTTTTCTAACGCTAATTTGTTTAGTTCTTCTCGAACAAAATTCTGACTAAAGGGTCTTCCCTTACGGGAACCTCGGTAACGAACAAAAAGGTATCTTTCAGGATTGTTATCATCATTGCTGTTTTGCTTAGAACGGTCAATTAAAACTGCAATTATATCTGCTAGATGATCATCAATGGGTATTTTGTGACCTATTACATACGTCTTTTCAATATCTGTTGTAAGATTTGATTTTCCGTTTATTTTACCTAAACAATCCTGCGTCAATTCCAATGTATCGCTTAAGCGAAGCCCTGTTTTGAAAGAGATCCAGACAATTGGCTGTACATCTGGATGAAGGTCATTTAGATTATTAAACAGTTGTTCCAATACATAGTCAGGTATGTAATCAATTTCATCCGATGATTTTTTAGGGAGATTAGGAAAGTCTTCAGGATATATTAAACGAAACACCATTTCTTCAGGTGCAAAATCTTCGAACTTCTCTAAAATTTGAAGATCTCTTATAAAGCACGAACACACTTTAATGCTTGACGAACATATTTTTTAGGGTTTGAATTTTTCTTATTTAATTTGGTTTTAGTATGCTCCTTTAACTCTTCTATGTACGTTTCTATATGCTTTCTTTCAAGTTTTTTAAAATCGTTCCATTTAGGATTTTGTTTTGCAATTGAGTTTAAAAAACGAATAGTGTATGTTCCATAACTTAGAGCTGTACCCCAGGTGAAGTTTTTGCCGCTGATTAGACGACCTTTTATATATTCTTTAAATATTTTACTAAAATTTTTATTCTCTATATTTGAAAAATCAATACGATGACAACTAGTTGATTCATTGAAATCTATCCCGTATTTTTTGTTCAGTACCCGTACATCCCATCGATCCTTCTCCCATTCATCACGGGTATCGGTTAATTGAAAAAGTGTATTATAAATCCTTGCTAAAAAGCCATCTATTTCCGTACGGGCAACGATTTCTTCCCCTCTCATCTTCTTGATGTAAATTGTCTTTTCTCCTTTACCATTCAACCAAAAGGTCCAAAGCTTTTGCTCTCTCTTGATGTCTAAATCAAGAAGGGAAGTGAGATTTGGATGCCTTTCGTTTAAATATTCAGCCAGTTTTCTTAGCGAGCCTGATATACTTTTAAATATAGACAATATTCCCCAACGGTCTGAAAAAATTTGATTGTAGTAAACAAACTTAATCTCCATGTTGACGTTTGGATTTACACAGTTGAAGTAAATGTTATTTACTATTCCTTTTCTCTTGTTATATTGCTCTTCAAAATTAGGGATTTTACCAATCTCATGTATATTCCAAACATCATTGACTAAAAAGTAATCATCATTCACAACTCTTCTTGTTACTTTTCCATCGTTGGAAATATCTTTAACCTCGTAAGTGGATAGGGTGGAAGTGATTAAGTCCCAATATTCACTTTTGGGGATTGAATTATTTGGTATGATTTTATCCAATGTTTGTCCTCCTAAAATACTAATCTACCTCTTAAAAAGGAACTACCTCGTCAGGAATACCTGATTGAAAAATTTCCTCTTTGTTCTCTATGCCTCGCCCAATTTCAAAGGCAAGAGAGGCTTTCTCCCAATCCTTACGAATATCATCTTCAGAAGGGTGAACATATAGGTCAATGGTTGTTTGTATTTGTGCATGACCTAGACGTTCTTGTACTGCCTTTATATTCTTTGTTTGAAGATAAAATATGGTTCCATGTGTATGACGAAATAGGTGAGGAGTAATATATATGCCTGTTTTCCTTTCTATCTCTTTAAGAGTTGCATAAACATCAGAATATGTTAGAGGTTCTCCAGCGTTCTTACCCCAAACCTTTACAAATACAAAGTTATGGTCAGGATTATATTCATCTAGCACTTCGAACAAATAATCATCATACAAGTCCATTAGCCCTTGAGAGATGTCAATCTTTCGTTCTCCAGTCTTCAACTTCCCCCCGTTTGGTAACTCCCCTCTATCTGTTAGTTGGATTTTGTGCTTCCTTTGTATTGCGTCAAATTGAAAGTCTTCAAGAAACAAGGAGAGAACCTCACCTATACGAAAGCCACTTTCAAAAAGTAACCTTACTAAAAATCTATCCCTAATATTAGTAGTAGATTTATAGATTTCATTAACTTGCTCCTTTGTAAATATCTTTACTCTTACTCTAGGTTCGTCTAATTTAAGCACATTTTTGAAACGTGGCTTGTCTTTATTTACATGATATAAAAAATCCTTATATCCATTTCCACCTGCACCTTGAAACATCTTCTTCATCAACTTTTCAACAACATTTGATTCAACAAATTCTTCTCTGTATAGATAATCATAAAATGATGTCACTACCGTAAGGTAAGTGTTTACTGTTCTTTCACTACGTTTAGCCTTAACTTCCTTTTGGGGTACTACTTTATTGCTTTCATATGGATTTCTGAGCCAAGCAACGAAGTCAGATATTATTTGAAAGCTAACTTGCTGATAATCAATTCCTCTTTGTTCTAAGTATGTAAAGTAATATTTCAAAGCCGTACAGTAAGTCTGTAAAGTATTGCTACTACTCTCCTTGTTATAGTGAAACTTCATATACTTCGCAACGGGTTCAATGGGCGATCCATTTGAATCCATAAGCAGAAATACTTTTCTATTACCAATCAATATTTGTTCTACCTTCATAAAAGCATCTCCAACCAATTGTAATTTACGATAGTGCTGCTACTTGTAATGTTTACCGTAATTGTTGTTTCATTAAGGTCCTCGAAACTATCGTTTCTGCGGAGTGCTGTCCTCGCACCGAGGCTACGTCCTCCTTAAAACAAACAAACGTTCGTTGTCTATATTATCCATATTAAACCTTCTAAACTATATTTTCAACCATTATTTAATTAATCTATTATGTTAATAAAAAAGGATAGTTAGTCCCCATATTAGACTAACTATCCTATGAATTATCACCTATATTTAACCAATGGTCACGCGTGATCGGCATCGTGAAGCCGGCGTCTTTCGCCTCTTGTATCGTCACGTGTCCGTTGCCGTTCGTGTCGACGGTCGAGACGTCGCCTTCGTCTGCGGGCCGAGCGGTCTGTGGCGACTTCTCGGTCAATCCGAGTGCCGCGTTCACGTCGTCCGGGTTGACGTTGTCGAATCTGTCGACGATGACGTTCCCGTTCAGCGTGTATGTATACTGATAGTGAGACGGGATATGGGTCGAAGGGGTTGAATAAGTGATGAGCGCCTCGAAGTCGGTGACGCCGCCCGCGTTGCGAATCATCGTCTCCATATAGGCTTGGTCCCCGTGCCGGTTGAGCGTGCTGTTTTGGGGAGTGATGTTATAGGCGTTCGAGACGCCTCCGAGCGAGTCGGCGATGACGTGGCCTTCATCGAGCTCGGGAAGCTCCGTGCCCGGTACTTTCGCCTCGTCCGCATAGTAGCGTCCCGAAGCATTGACGTCCTCCGAGGTATCGTCTTGCAAGACGATCTCATCGGCGATGACGCGTACGAGCTGACCGAATTCATTCGTGAACGCCCAATACGTCCGGTCGCCATAGCCGACATCGACGACGACGTTCGCTCTCCGCTCGCCGGATAAATCACCACCGTCGACTTCGATCAGCTCGAACCCATCGAAGTGTTCAGGCGAATCGGTTTGTTCGGGCGTCGTCGTTTCGATTGCTTGAGACTCGGTCTCGATCGGTGTCGATGTGACGGAGTCGGTCTCGGCGGCACAGCCGACGAGGAGCAGGAAGCCGAGGGGGAATGCGAGAATCGTTTGATAAGATGTCATATGTTGCCTCCTACGATAAATGATGTATCCGTCTAGTGTAGAAAGGATTGTGACGTTTGACAAGCGATTGCACCTTACCCGACGTCGACGTCGGATGTTGGAGGCTGCCGCATGGTACAATCGTAAACGAGGCGTCGAGAAGCGGCATGGCCCGGACGTGTCGGGGAGGCGTTTCAATCATTTCGATACAGGCTATACATACGTATACATCGTGAGAGGAGACGAGTCATGCAGACATATACCGTTGAATACGCGTTTCAAGACAAAGAGCAGACGACACGGACGTGTGAGGTCCAGCTCGACCGCACGCCCGATTTGAACGACAACGAGCAATTGGCCCAGATGTATCAGATCGTATCGGATGCGATCCGTAAACCGATCACAAGCTTTGAAATTTTAGCGGTTCGCTGACACATCACCCCTGGGCATGAGCCCGGGGGATTTGTTCGGTCGACCGAAAAGGAGAGGTATCACGATGAAATTGATTGTCGTAGGAATAGGGGCCGTCGCAAAGAAGGCGTACCTCCCGGTTTATGCCGGACTCGACGGGGTGGAGGTGCATCTCGTCTCACGGGATGCAGCCAAAGCCGAGCAACTTGTTGCAAAGTATCGGTTCAACGGTCATTCTCGCTCGCTCGAGGAGGCGCCGCTCCATGACGCGGACGCCGTATTGATCCATTCGGCCACGGCCGCCCACGTCAGCCAAGTGACGTACGTGCTCGAACAGGGGCGACACGTGTTCATCGACAAGCCGGTCACGTTCACGTTCGAAGAGACCGAGCGCCTCGCCCGTCTCGCGGCGTCACAAGGCGTCGAACTCGTCACCGGGTTCAATCGTCGCTTCGCCACGGCGACGTCTGCATTAAAAGAAGTCGAAGACCCGAACATGGTGCTGATTCAGAAAAATCGGACGTACAATCCGTCGACGCTTCGAGAGTTCATCGTCGAGGATTTCGTCCATGTCGTCGATACGCTCCGTTACTTGACGGGGCGCCAACCGATCGAGGCGCTCACCGTCCGACCGCGGTTCGAAGGTGACACGTTAAAGCAGCTGCAGATCCAGTTCACAGCGGGCGGCATCGAGGCGATCGGCATCATGAACCGAGACAACGGCTGTACAGAGGAAGTGATGGAAGTGATGTCTTCGCGGCTGAAACGAGTATCTCGCGACGTCGAGCGCGTATACGACCATACCGCGACTGGTGTCCTCGAACACGCCTTAAACCCGTGGGAGTCGAATCTGGACCGCCGCGGGTTCACGTCGATGATTGAGTCGTTCTTGGCTCTCGTCGCCGGAAAACCGAACGAGTCGGTCCGGGCCGAGGACAGCCTCGAGACACATTTGATTTGTGAACGGATCGTCGAGGCGGTCAAGCGCCGCTGATTCGTTTTCCGCTGTCAGAGAGCGGGTAAGAACTCCTTAAAGAGGAGGGATGTAACGTGGACTTTCAAGATGTCGTCTCACAGGCGAACGATTTGCTATGGACGTATGTCCTCATTTTTGTGTTGATTGCCGGTGGGATTTTCTTCACGATTCGGATGGGCTTCGTCCAATTCCGGATGCTGCCGGAGATGTTCAAGTTGTTGTTCGTCAAAGGATTGAAGCATGAGAAAGGGCAGGTATCCTCGTTCCAGGCGTTCGCCATCGGGACGGCCGCCCGCGTCGGTACGGGGAACATCGCCGGTGTCTCGACGGCGATCGCGCTCGGAGGGCCGGGTGCCGTGTTTTGGATGTGGCTCATCGCTTTGATCGGTTCGGCTTCGGCGTTCGTCGAGAGCACGCTCGCCCAGGTGTACAAAGTGCATGACGGGAAGGCGTGGCGTGGCGGTCCGGCATACTACATCGAACGGGCGCTCGGACAGCGTTGGCTCGGTATCGTGTTTGCGATTTTAATCACGTTCTCATTTGGGTTCGCTTTTAACTCGGTACAAGCGAACACGATTGCCCTGTCTGTCAACAACGTGTTCGACATCGACACCGTCTGGGTCGGCCTCATCTTGGCCGTCGTCACGGGCATCGTCATCTTCGGCGGGATTCGCTCGATTTCGACACTGTCTGGGATCATCGTCCCAATCATGGCCGGCGGCTACATCCTGTTGGCGCTTTGGGTCGTCTTGACGAACCTTGATGTCGTCCCGGCCGTCTTTTCGGCCATCTTCTCTGAAGGTGTGCTCGGGTTCCAACAGTTGTTCGGCGGCGCGGTCGGTGCGGCCGTGCTTCAAGGGATTCGACGCGGTCTGTTCTCGAACGAGGCCGGCATGGGATCCGCTCCGAACGCGGCCGCGACGGCCGAGGTCAGTCATCCCGTGAAGCAGGGGCTCATCCAATCGCTCAGCGTCTTCGTCGACACGCTCTTTATCTGTACGGCGACGGCGATGATCGTCTTGATTTCAGGTGTGCCGGGCTCAGAGGAGCTTCAAGGGATCGAGCTCGCCCAAGAGGCGCTCTTGACGGAGATCGGCCCGGTCGCGACCTCGCTCATGACGATCGCGATTCTCTTGTTCGCCTTCAGCTCGATTTTGGCAAATTACTATTACGGGGAGACGAACATCGAGTTCATCTCGGAACGCAAAGTCTACCTCGTCATCTATCGGATCGCCGTCGTCGGGATGGTCATGTTCGGTGCCGTCCGCTCGGCCGTGCTCGTCTGGTCGATCGCCGATATCTTCATGGGCATGATGGCGCTCGTCAACATGTACGCCATCTTCCGATTGAGCAAGATCGCCCGGGTGCTGCTCGACGACTACGTCGCCCAGAAGCGGGCCGGGAAAGACCCGCATTTCAACCGGGATGACGTCGACTTGCCGGGCAAGGAGCACGTCGAGGCGTGGGAGCCGAAGCGTGAACATATCAGTTGAGCCGAAGCAAGGGCCATCATCCGGTCCTTGCTTTCAATCGATTATAAAATATTTATTTCAATTACCGTATTTATTTTAATAAAAACTAAAGAAAAGAGTTAGAGTCATGCTACACACATTCAAAATTGTATTCAAGCGTTTTTTCGTTGAACGGTTCTTCGACCAGGCGGCAATGCTCGCGTATTATTTCATCTTGTCGACGTTCCCGTTCCTGTTGTTCGTGCTAGGGATCGTCGGGCTTTTGCCGTTCTCGAGTGGGGATGTGATTGAGGCGCTCGCCCTCGTCATGCCAGAGACGAGCTTCGAGCTGTTAGAAGGCAACATCGAATCCATCTTTGACGACTCAAGGCTTGGTATCGCCTCGATTAGCATCTTGCCGGCGCTATGGATTTCATCGATGGCGGTTCAGTCGCTCGTCCGTTCGTTGAACGATGCCTATCGATTGATTCGAAACAAATCGTTCTTGCGAGGTGCGCTCCAAGATATCGCCGTGACGCTCGCGCTCATGTTCGTACTTCCGTTCTCGCTCGTCATCCCGGTCGTCGAGGCGGCGCTCCGTGAAGTGTCGACGCACATCATCTTCATCGAAGATATCGTAGCCACCTACGCCCAGATTTGGTTTTATTTCCGCTGGATTGTCGGGTCGCTCGTCTTGTTCAGTGTGTTCTTGCTCGTCTATAAATGGTTGCCGAGTCACCGCGGGACGATTCGCGACAGCTGGGGTGGGGCGGCGTTCGCCACCATCGGTATCTTGACAGTCTCGAACGTGTTCAGCTACTATTCACAGTATGCAAACTATGAGCGGTTCTATGGCCAACTCGGGGCGTTCATCGTCTTGCTCATTTGGTTCTACTTGGCTGCTTCCGTCATCTTGATCGGCGGGCTGCTCAACGCGACGCGCATCGAGCAAAAAGAAAAATCCGATTAACGTGTAATTGCAAGTTAGCATTCTTCGATACGGGGAATGGTATTCGTAAGATCGCATCTTTTAATCGGAGGTGGGAAACATGGATATGCAACGGCTCGTACACAATCGTCGTTTCATCGATCAATCATTGTTTTACCTCGCCTTACAATTATGGAAGTGGATCATGCTGCTACCGGTCTTGTTCTATTTAGACGTCTCGATGCGCGTCGCCCCGTTTTCCCAATATGTGATGGTCAGTCTTTTGCTCTACGTGGCATTTCGGGTCGTCCAGTATGTGATCGCGAGCCGAGCCTCTTTAATGGAGCTGCTCGAATTCGGGTATGGCGTCTTATCTCTCGTGCTCGTCACGTCACTGCTCATTGAAGTAGCCGCTTCCCCGACGGCCATCGCGTTTCTCTTCGCCGTCTTTCTCGTCCACCCGACGCTCGCCTTGCATCATTACCGTGATTTCACAGAACGCAAATGGCTCAACAAGCAGTTTCGTCTATTCAGTCCGATGCTCAAGCAAGGTGAGATCCCGGTCCATGTGCTCGTCTTGACGGAAGATGAGATCGTGATCACGGCCGAGAGTGGGAAAGAGTTTACGTATCGTCATATTTATTGGGGCGGCTTCTATTTCGAAAATGTCTCTTAAGGTGGTTGTTTGATTGGAAAATGTAATCGTCATCAGTTTTTGGATCGTCGCGTTCCTCGCGTTCTTCAAAGGGGCGTATGACATGTTTCGAGAGTACCGGACGACGAAACAACGTTCGGTCCTTTACTTTTTAATCGTCTTGGTCTTGACTTGGTTCTGGTTCAATCCGTATGAACTGACCGCGCTACACCCGTTCGTCCTCATGGCTTATTATTGGAACCGGAACCGGACGCTGCGGAACGTCATGCTCGTCCTCGTGCTCGTCCCGTTCGCGATCCGTGTCTGGTTGCTCGCCTCGACGATGTGAATCCAATGACATAAGAAAGGCTCGCCCCATTGTTCGGGGCGAGCCTTTTGAAGCTTATTCTTCTTTAGCGGCAGCAAGTTCTGCCTCCATCGCTGAAAATTCACGATTGATTCGTTTTTGTTCACGTTGGTTAGTGAACGTGCTGACGAGGACGATGGCAAGCATACTGAAGAAGAAGCCTGGTACCATCTCGTAGATGACGCTCGACAAACCAGTGACGATCCACAAGATGACCGTGATGGCACCGACGAGGATTCCGGCGAGCGCACCTTGGCGTGTCATCTTCGTCCAATAAAGCGACAAGAGAATCGCTGGACCGAAGGCTGAACCGAATCCGGCCCATGCATAGCCGACGAGGGTCAAAATCGTGTTCGACGGGCTGAGCGACATGAGCGTCGCGACGAGACCGACGAGTAACACCCCGATCCGTCCGGCGAGGACCATCGTCTTCTCGCTGGCATCTTTATTGAAGAACTTCCGGTAGAAGTCTTCCGTCAACGCAGATGACGTGACGAGCAGTTGTGACGACACCGTCGACATGACCGCCGCGAGAATCGCAGCGAGCAAGAAGCCTGTGATGAACGGGTGGAACAAGACGTCCGAGAATTGGATGAACACCGTTTCCGGGTCGGCGAGGGCATTGCCTTGACCGCGGAAATACGCGATTCCGACGAGTCCCGTCATAACGGCACCGATAATCGATACGGTCATCCAACCCATCCCGATGCGACGAGCCGTCTTGAGCGATGGCACGTCCTTGATGGCCATAAAGCGGACGATGATGTGCGGCTGACCGAAGTAACCGAGTCCCCAAGCGAGGAGACCGATGATGCCGAGCGTCGTCGTCCCTTTGAATAAGTCGAACAGGTCCGTGTTGATGGCCGTCGCCGTGTTGACGGCGTTCGTCATCCCACCGACGTCAGTCAATGCGACGATTGGGACGAGGACGAGCGCGAGGAACATGATGACACCTTGCGCGAAGTCCGTCCAGCTGACGGCCGTGAAGCCGCCGAACAGCGTGTACAAAATGACGACGCTAATCGTGACGATGACACCTGTCTGATAGTCGATGCCGAACGAGCTTTCGAACAACTTACCGCCCGATACGAGTCCGGCCGACGTGTAGAACGTGAAGAAGATGATGATGACGGACGCAGACAAGATCCGTAGCCAGTTCGAGTGATCTCGGAACCGATTCTCAAGGAAATCTGGAATCGTGATCGAGTCGTTCGCCATCTCAGTGAAGACGCGAAGACGCGGAGCAACCAACAAGTAGTTCAAATAAGCTCCGATGACCAATCCAACGGCTAACCAAATTGCTGATAATCCCGTGGCATACATTGCCCCCGGTAGTCCCATTAACATCCACCCACTCATATCTGACGCTCCGGCCGACATGGCGGTGACACCTGGCCCCATCTTGCGGCCACCTAACATATAATCCGATGAGTCGGTCGTGCGTTTATACGCGACATAACCGATTGCGAGCATCATCACGAGGTAAAGCGCGATGGATACCCATTCTTGCCATAACATTGTATTACCTCCTGTACGCGATTCAAATATGGTTCAATCGTCCGTTCGGACAATGTGGTTTCATTCCCACAATGTGACGAAAGCGGACGGTAAAGACGAACTTGTGACTAACCTTAACGGACCTCGGAAGTCATTGCAAACTGCAACCATTTCATAAAAACGGCTCTAAATCGCATAATACCAAGGCATGAGCCTTACTTTTTTTACATATAAAGTTTAAATTTTCTGAATTTTAGTCACCTTGTCGAGACGTCGTTGTCATCTCGTTGTAACAAAAGTGGTGGATATCCGATGAAAAAATAAAATGGGACGGCTCATTCGAGCAGTCCCTTCATTAACTATGTATGTTCTATTCGAGCGTCCGACCGAAGGCGATTCGTTCGACCGTCCGCATCGTCGGGAACGTTTGACCCGACTTTGCTTGCATCGTCACGAGCGCATACTGTTTGCCCGCTTGTTCCATCAAAAAGACCATCGTGTAGCCTGACTCGTCCGTATATCCCGTCTTCGTCGCCGTTACTAAATCAGAGTAATGGATGCTGCGCTCGTTCACGGCCGAACCGAGGTGATACCACCAACGACGTTTGCCGTTCCCGTCCTTGTCCGTGAACTTTGCCTCGTACTCATATGTGCCGGCAATCTCGACGAGCTCTGGATAACGAGCGAACACATAAGCAATCTTCGCCATGTCATGAGCTGTCGTGTAGTGGTCCGGGTCAGAGTAGCCGTGGGCATTCATGAAATGCGTTCCCGTCAAACCGAGGACTTCCGCCCGAGCGTTCATCCGTTCGACGAAAGCGGTCGTCGTCCCGCTCACATACTCGGCAAGGCTGTTGGCCGCATCATTGCCCGACTCGAGCAACGTCGCATAGAGCGCTTGGCGGACGGACAACGTGTCACCGACCGCGAGGTGTGCGATATGACTGTCCCATGGGATGTCGAGTGTCGACGGTTTGATCTCGACGAGTGGAAGGTCGAGTTCGCCGGCGAGACTTGCTTGCTCATAGGCGAGGAGTGCCGTCATCAATTTCGTCGTGCTCGCCGGATAAACACGGGCCTCCCCTTGTTTATCGAGTAAAATGACGCCGTCTGTCAAATCGACGAACGTCATCGCGCCGACGAGGATCTCTTCATCGTCTACTTGTTCCATGACGTCTAGTCGCCAGTCGCTCATCGGGATATTGGGAAACGTCGGACCTTGACTGACCGGTTCGACGACAGGAGCCTCGATTGAAGGTTGGACGGGCGTCTCCCGTTTGAACCCGACAAGGGCCGGGATTAATGCGACGATTGCGAGCAAAATCAAGCCAAAAATGATTCGTCGCATCATATATGTTCGTTGTTTATGTCTCCGTGTTCGATTCACTCTACATCCGCCCCTTTATTGTTTACTTTTCTACCATAATGGATATCAAACAAATAAATCGTCAGAAAAATCAAGAAACAGGTCAATATTTTTTTACAGATTATACGAGCAGGAAAGCCCATACCGGGCATAGCCCGCCTTTAGGCATGGGATGAACGTGAGTTCGGATGTGAAAAACAT
>NZ_JACSMC010000048.1:0-14255 GCF_018618435.1 Exiguobacterium sp. s150
CTAAAGTCTTCACGGGGTGGGAACTGAATCACCCCTTCGACAATTTCAATTTCATATTCATGAAGCGCCTCTTTCAATTCAGGTGTCACGACGCCCTCCGTCACGCGAATATCAATATCTCGCGTCGGACGATACTGAACTGCCCCCCGTCAAGTAGACAGGGCAAATAATGAAAACCGAACTAGGCGGCTTTAGACCTGTATTCGACAGGGCTCAAGCCGTTTAGCCGTTTCTGGAAACGGTCATGGTTGTAGAACGATATGTAGGTCTCGATGGCCGATGTGAGTTCGCTATAGGCCTGAAACTCACGCAGGTAGTACATCTCGACTTTCAGGGTACCCCAAAAGCTCTCGATCGGGGCGTTGTCGATGCAACGTCCGACCCGGGACATGCTGTGGGTCAGTCCCGCGTCTTCCACCATGCGTTTGAACCCTCTCGAGGTATATTGGCGCTATGGATCATCGGACGCGCTCCTGTGCGGAGCCCCGTGATGGCTGGCATCATCGTCTGGAAGACGAGAACGTTGTTGTTGGACTTTCCGATGCGATAGGCGACGATCGAGCCGTCGTACAGGTCGATGATTGCGCTCAGGTATGCCTTTTTCCCGGCACCATATTTAAACTCGGTGACGTCGGTGCACCATTTCTCGTCCGGTCGGGACGCGCTGAACTCTCGGTTCATCAGATTCTCGGCCACATGCTGTGGCATCGACTTCTTATGTCTCTTCCGCTTCCCGCGGATGATCGATTGGATCCCATGGATATGCATCAGGCGATAGACTTGCTTTTCATTGAACGTGGACAGACCTTGTTGCCTGCGTAGCCGATTGATTGTCATCGTGACCCGACGGTAGCCGTATGTACGGTTCGCCTGGTCATAGAGTAGACGAATGTCCTCCAGGAGCTTCTCGTTCTCTTCTTGACGCACCGATACGGTGCGGTTCAACCATTTGTAATAGGCCGCACGTGAGATGCCAGCTGGGAAACCTGGGTCTATCAAGGATTGGCGGTTCTAGTAGTGGGTTGCCCGTGTGCCTTAGTCATTTCGACGCCGATTTCGATTGTTTCCGCCATCGGTAATGCTGCCAAAAAAGGGGTCTTGATTAAAGGCGGCGTATACCTGGAAAAAATGGGCGCGCTGAAAGCTATTGCATTTGACAAAACCGGTACCCTGACCAAAGGTGTACCTGTCGTCACAGACTTTAAAATCACGAACAAGCAGGTAAACGAGAGAGAACTGCTTTCTATCGTGACGGCATTGGAATATCGTTCTCAGCATCCGTTGGCCTCTGCCATCATGAAAAAAGCGGACGAGGAAAACATACCTTACACCTCTATCAGAGTTGAGGACTTCTCTTCCATCACAGGAAAAGGCATTAAAGGAACGATAGACGGCACCACCTACTTTATCGGAAGCCCGCTTCTCTTTAACGAGCTAGGTGTTGAAAGTATTGATAATAATCTGGACCAAACCGTAACGGCTCTGCAACAGCAAGGTAAGACTTCGATGATTATCGGAACGAAACAAAGCATATTGGCGGTTATCGCCGTAGCCGACGAAGTCCGGGAATCCAGCAAAGAAATCATCCGGAAACTACATGATATGGGTATTAAAAAGACAATTATGCTGACGGGTGACAACAAAGGGACAGGCAAAGCTATCGGCCAGCAAGTTGGCGTCAACGAAATCCAGGCAGAATTGATGCCAGAGGATAAATTAAATGTCATTAAACGCTTGCGAGCTGAGTACGACAATGTCGCGATGGTCGGGGACGGCGTAAATGACGCTCCGGCACTCGCTGCCTCTACTGTTGGAATTGCCATGGGTGGTGCTGGAACGGATACCGCTTTGGAAACAGCAGATGTCGCCCTGATGGGCGACGATTTGAGCAAACTACCGTTTACGATAAAATTGAGCCGAAAATCCCTAAATATTATCAAAGTGAACATCGCGTTCGCTATCAGTATCAAAGCGATTGCATTACTCTTGGTCATCCCGGGCTGGCTCACCCTATGGATAGCTATTATGTCCGATATGGGGGCAACTCTTCTGGTAGCACTGAACAGTTTAAGACTGATGAATGTCAAAGAATAAAAAAACAAAAATATTCATTTTTATATCCTCGAATTTGTACTGGGTATGATAAAAAATAAATGATCTCTGTTTTTTAAAACGGCTTTAAGATGACTTCGGTATTGTTCCCGAGTCATCTTTTTAGGTTTCATTGTCAGCTTTTTTATCATCAGACAGTTTTAATCGAGGCCGAACCTTATTCATTGACCGGAATATTCTCCGAAGTATGGAAAGAAAATCCGGTCGATAGGTCTACTAAACTATGACAATTAAATCTAAATATTTGAACGTTCGTTTTGGAATCATTCATTCATTCGAATACATCCTATTTTAAGAGACGAAATTTCGATAGTGTTCAAAAAAAAAACGAATGAGGGGGTTTCTAAATATACCCTCATTCGATATTCAGTTTCCTTGCACGTAGAAAAGTATTTATTGGTATCAGACGGTATGAAGTATAGAATTTTTACTCATATGTCGAACCTCAGTGTGGATTTGGTGCAAGGATGACTTATTTCTTTAGTTGTGTTTTTTTGATTCTAACTCTATTGTAGAATGTTTAACATCTAGTTTTGAAGTCACTTCTTTGACTTTTTGTTTAACAATAGTTGAATCCTTTAGATTCATCTCTTCTACTATTAAGTGTAAATTCATGGCGTTATCTTCGCCATCAATTGACCAGACATATAGGTTTTGAACAGAAATCACTTCTTCAATACCTTCAATCTTTTGCTTCACCTCATCGATGTCAATACCATCAGGGACAGCACCTAAAAGTATTTTCATTGTTTTAACTAAATTACGAAACACATTCACTAATATAAACAACGCAATAGCAATTGATAGGATGGGGTCAAGTATATGTATATCCTTGAAGAGTAAAACTATCCCTACTACAAGAACGGCAATCCAACCTAAAACATCTTCTAAAAGGTGCCAAGATAGTACTCCCTCATTTACTGATTTTCCTTTGTGTAGACGGAATGCCGCAAAACCATTTAAAAGCACACCAAAAATTGCAAACCAAATCATTCCTTGTGCATTAGAATGCTCCGGTTCAAACAGTAGAGGAATTGCTTGAGTAAAAATATATACAGATCCAATTATTAATATTGTCGCATTTATTAATGCTCCTAAAAGGGAAAAACGATTATATCCAAAAGTGAAGTTATGATCGGGTTTTTTGTTCGAAAATTTTTGTAAGAACCAGGACAGGCCCAATGCAAGAGCATCACCTAAATCGTGAATGGCGTCCGACATGATTGCAACACTATTAATCAAAAATCCCCCGATAAATTCACCAATCGAGAAAACAAGATTAATTATAAATGCTAGTTTGATATTTTTTGATGCCTTATCAGTACTCGCCATTGTTCGATCTCTCCTCACTTGGTAGTCCATCCTTAAAAAGGTTAGTTGTTAGAATAATACTGGTCTCTAGCGTTCTGCAATATAATAAATTTCTTTGCCTATTGATTGTAAACAACGCATACTTGAGAACTTAAGCGCAGTTCTTAATATTTTAATAAACAATCGAAGGACGTAATTTTTGAAAGCGAAATTAAATACATGTATCTAATTTGTTAGAACCATTTAGGCACTAATTTTATATATAAGACTTCTCCGAACAATTCGGTAACGGTCTGTAAAATGATCACTACAGCTACTTGTGTTGATAGGGGCTCTGGTAATATAGATGCTAATGGAAGAACTACAAGTGAATTCCTTGTTCCCATACTAAATGTAATTGCTCTTCTTGAAGCAATATCTAGTTTGAACAACTTACCAAGGGACTTTGACACCCATGGTATGATAAGTAGAAATAAAATATAAACTGGTATTACATCTATTAATGTCCCGAGGTCACTATACACTTCCCTAATTTGAGAGGCAACTACCACAAAAAGTACAAAAGACATAAATGGAACGGGAATCCATGGCGGCATTTTCATGATACGATTACCTAAAGAACTCTTTTTAGAACACAATTGTGTCATTATCGCTAATAGAAGCGGTATAAAAATCAAAAATAGAAATGCCTCTAGAAATGGACCCATCCTAACGATACTAATAGCCTTTTCTCCTAATAATACGAATAAATATATGGGTAAGAATATCGTCTGTAAAATTAAAAGAATCGGTGTTACTTTTAACAATATTGATTCGTTTCCCTTTCCCATCTTTGTAAAAACAATCACATAGTCGATGCACGGTGTTAACAACACCAAATACACCCCCAGCATTAGTGATGAATCTTGAAGAAATATGATAACCAAAACCTAAACTATTAAAGGAACGGCAACAAAATTTCCTAATAAAAGAGCTACCACAAACCTCATGTTTGTAGCAGATCCATTCGATTTCAGAAACGGAATTTGAACGAACATCCCATACATCAAAACTCCTAAAAGGGGAGAAATAAAAATATCGAGATATACAGCTTCTGTATTCAATAGACCAAAGATTACTGCCAACATCAAAAAAATGATGTATATACTGACTTGGTGGGCTTCCACCTTCTCTAGCACTTGAATTCCGAATTTGCTTTCCTTCTCTATCAAAATCCCCCCCAAAATTTTCAGGAAATTTCAGAATGAAATAGATAACTCCACGATTTTAATTGCCAGGGCAAGAGGTTTTATATTTTTTCTTCTAGTATTTTTATTTATCCAACAGTAAAAATACCGACTGAAAGTAAATATAATTAAGGCTCATTATTTACACTTCCGAATATAGTTAGTATCTTGAATATATATCAGTCAAAAAATAAAGTGATAACCATTAAAAAAATAATTATTTTAGCCTAAAGCCACATCTAAAATCATCATGATTGTAAAGCCAAACATTAAACAAACAGAAGCCAAGTCCTTGTTTCCATTTTCTTGAGATCCTGGGACTACCTCCTCCACTACAACAAAAATCATTGCTCCTGCAGCAAAGCTTAGCGCAAACGGAAGTAAAGGCTCCATTATGAGTACTGCTACTACTCCTACCAACGCCGCGAACGGTTCAACCATACCAGATAACTGGCCATAGAAAAAACTTTTACGACGAGATAATCCATCTCGTCTCAATGGCATTGACACAGCAGCACCCTCAGGGAAATTTTGTATGCCGATTCCGATTGCCAGCGCGATAGCTCCCGTGATTGATGATGAAGGGAATCCTGCTGCAACTGCTCCAAATGCAACGCCTATGGCAAGTCCCTCTGGAATATTATGCAATGTTATTGCTAACACCAGTAACGTGCTCCGCTTTCTCTTCTTAGGGTTTATACCCTCAGCCTCATCCATCGGTGAAGTGGGATGCAGATGTGGAATCACTTTATCAACACCTGATAAAAAGAATCCTCCAAGTAAGAAACCGATTGCAGCTGGTAACCACGCCGGAAGAGAATCTTGTTCCGCCATCTCAATTGCAGGTGAGAGTAATGACCAAAAACTAGCGGCAATCATTACTCCTCCAGCAAAACCGAGCATCCCATCCATTAGCTTTTGATTCATTGATTTTGTCATAAACACTAACGCGGCACCAAGCGCCGTCATCCCCCAAGTGAATAAAGTACCCAGCAATGCTTGAGTAAGGGGTTCTAACGAAGAAATATATTCAATCATCTATCAAAACTCCGTTGCCAAAAATCGAGTTTCTATACATGCTCAAAATTAAGTAACTATTATCCAAAATCAGCATTGCTGTCTCCTCCTCTTGATTGTCAATCCTACTCAACAGGTGATTTTTTTAATGTTGATGTACTACTTCCCCTACCTTCAGTTTGCAAAGCAATTCATCGCTGTGAGGATGAGAAAGTGTTTCGAATTGAATCGTAGAGTGTTGAACGTTCAGATGTGCTAAATCGTGTTCAATTTCTTGAAGTAGATTCTCACTGTCATAGATTTGTAAATTACCATCAACGACAACATGACATGAGAGTGCATTCATTCCACTTGTGATACTCCAAAGATGAAAGTCGTGTATACTCCGTACCCCCTCCTTGTTGTGAATGACTTGAAGAACCTTTTCGACATCAACGTTTTGTGGTGCACCTTCCATTAATACGTTCAATCCGGATTTCGTCACGAAGTAACCACTTCGTAAAACAAGTCCCGCTACAATGATTCCTGCGAGCGGATCTGCCCAGTTCCATCCAAATGCCATGATAAGAAGCGCTGCCAGTACTGCACCGACTGAACCCAACGTATCGCTTACAACATGTAGATAAGCACCTCGCATATTCAAATTATGTTCTACGTCTGCACCTCTTAACATAATCCATCCAACAAGAAGGTTTATAGCAAGGCCAATACTGCTAACAATTAACATTCCTACGGATGCGACCTCAGGTGGTTGAATAAATCGATTGATGGCCTCATAAAAGATATATATGGAAATCAGTATGAGTGTGACCCCGTTTAAAACAGCTGCTAGAATCTCGAAGCGTCTATATCCGAACGTTTTACGATTGTTCGCTATTTGTTCACCTAATTTAAAGGCAAGTAATGCAATAGCGAGCGAAGCCGCATCACTAAGCATGTGACCTGCGTCCGCTAAAAGTGCTAAGCTATTTGTAAGGTACCCTCCAATCGCCTCTACAACCATGTATGCCGAAATAATAAAGAATGAAATGATCAAAATCTTTTTGTTAGAGGTATGAGAATGATCATGTGCATGATTATGTGCCATAAGATTAACTCTCCTTACTATATTTAGTGGTGTTTCGCATGCTCAATCGCCTGTCTTAGTAAGTTCATGACATGGTGATCATCTTCTGAATAAAATAGAGTAGTTCCTTCTCTTCTAAACTTGACAAGTCGAAGATTTTTTAAAAAACGTAGCTGATGAGACACGTTTGATTGACTTAAGTTAAGAAGATCAGCTATTCCGTTGACCGAATGTTCCTTTGTGCATAGCAGGGTTAATATTTTAATTCTTGTCGGGTCACTAAGTGCCTTGAACGTCTGAGATACAATAAATAGAGTCTCATCGTCAATCTGCGCCCCTATTTCTATTTCATTTTCTGTAGTATCTTCAATCGGTTCATCCATAAGTCAGTACCTCCGCTCATGATAACTATACATGTTCATATGTTCATATATAACTTATTAGACTTTTGCTGTGCCATCAACACTTAATTTAAAAAACATTTATTCTATCAGCTCTACATACTTGAAGATTTGAGATACTTTCTCTGGTTTTGCGATTATTTCTTATTTTTAGCCATACAAAAACTACCTATTAGAGAGCTAGTTAGATCTCATACTCGATAGGTAGTCACGCTTTTTCAAAAAATCAATATAGTACACTAACGTTTTAAGAAAACGTCAATTGAATTATTTACTGGGTATTGTCTAATCTATTTTCCAACTTCAAAAAGCTTTTCATGTTTTTCTAAATCAAAGCTGTTTTTTAGTAAGCATACCAATTTGATACAATTAGTTCTTCATTTTTCAAATCCAAATCAAAAACTACTGTTTGGTACTGATTCGTCCAAGAATGACTGTAATCAGAAAAAAGGCGGTCAACGCTAAAAACGGAATTGTGATAAAACCCATCCAGTCAATGTACTGTGCATTACAGGAAACTCCTTGTTCACATGGTCTGACTTCCGAAAAGCCGGGCACCTTTTGTACAAGATAGTGGTAAAAAGAGATACAGAATCCGATTATTGATAAAGGGAGAACATAAAATTTGATTGAGCTATCTTCTCTGAAAACTGCAATTGCAAGAATCAAAGCTATTGGGTACATAAAGATACGTTGAATCCAACAGAGTTCACAAGGTATAAAACCACGAATTTCGCTAAAATATAGACTTCCAAGTACTGCAGTAATTGAAACAACCCAGGCGAGGTACAGTCCATATCGGTTTATTACTGAAGCGCTCATTGGGTTAGCTCCTTTTCAATTTGTTTTTTTATAGAGGTATAGTCGAATGGATTTTCAAGGATGACCCCATTAACTGCAATCGTCGGGGTCAGTGTAACATTGTATTTTTCTACGAGCGCCGCATCCATTTTAACTGATTCTAATCTAGAAGAACGACTTGATAGGTCTTCTCTAAATTTATTTAAATCTAGAGAAGGGACAGTCTTCGTCGCAATCTCTTCCATTTTCTCCACCGTAACCCATGGATTATCGTGTATTTGCACGTCAGGTTGAGCTTCATAAATAGCTTTGTGAAATTGCCAAAATGATTCTGGGTGATTTTTGTAAACAGATTCTGATGCAAGGGCAGCTAAAGTGGACTCATCTCCGTGAAACAAAACATTAATGTAACTAAAGGAAGCTTTCCCACTTTCAATGTAATCTTTTACAAGTTGAGGATAGATTGTTTCACCCCACTCTTTACACGAAGGGCATTTATAGTCTCCGAATTCTACAATTGATATCGGCGCTTCCTTTTTACCTATTGTAGGTTGATTATTAACTGATATCTTTTCATCTTGAACAATTTTAGTCTTTGATTTTTCGGAACTTTGATCATTTAAAAATAAAAAAGCTAAGACTGCAATTACTAATACGGATGTAAAAATAGTCAATAGTTGATTAGTTTTCAAAACAATTCACCTCTTTTATAAATTCGTTATTTCTTTTATCAGAATTATAGCTAAAAATACTAGAGTATCCTTAGTTTTTCAACATTGAATCCATGGACTTCTAAAAACGAAATCTATGAGTCAAACAAGTTACATTCTAACACATTCATGCAACTAAACTTTTATGCAGATGAAAGGAGGGCCAATTTATTTCTTAAAATACGTCTATTCCCCTTAATAATAGTGCATTTTAAAACAGGGCAAGAAAACTTTTAACTGTAGATAGACGAAAGCCAATAATCGTTGCATAGAATGACTAATATTTAAAGGATAAGTACCATACAGATAGTAAAAAACCATTCATGGGTCTTTACAACCAAAAAAACTACATATGAGGAGTCTATTATGAAGTCTAAACATAAATTTCGAATAAGCTTAGTAATTTCCTTGGCTTTATTAACTTCTTTTTTCTATCCCTTTAAGCTTTTAACTAGTGTTAACGTCCTAAACGTCGTACATGCAGAGGAATCTCTATTCATAACAACTGAAAATTTGAATTTGCGTTCCTCGTTCTCTTCAAAAAGCAATGTCCTTTTGACGATTCCAAAAGGAAAAACCATTAAGAAGATAGGTGTATATGGAGAAGATAAATCCTGGTTTAAAGTTTCATTCAATTCAAAAATCGGTTATGTCTCAACGAAGTACGTGACCCCAAAACCTATACCTAAAAATTCAGTCAGTTCAATAAACACAATATATAAAACTAAAACGTCACTAAATCTGCGTAAGGGCCCATCTGTCAAATCACCCGTTTTAATGACTATCCCAAAGTCCAGCCCACTAATGTACCATGCTGCCTCAGGCCCTTGGTATAAAGTATCATACAATGGGACTCAAGGCTATGTAGCAAGTCAGTATGTAACCATATCGCCCTCGGCTATGAAGTCACGAAGTAAGCAAACGACCGAGATTCGCTCAAGCATGTCTTTAGTGAACTCAAAGGTCCTTATTACGATTCCAGCATCTACTGAAGTGACTGTACTAGGAAAATCGGGCACAACGGGTTCTTGGTTAAAAGTTATGTATAACGGTATTATAGGATTCACACCTGCTCGACATTATATAGTGCAAGTGGCACCGGGGGATTCTTTATCCACTTATCCAACATATATTACTCTCGAAAATCTTAATTTACGTAACCAAGCGAGTCGTTACGGATCTATTTTGACAACAATTCCCTCAGGCACTTCGATTTCTGTCATATCGAAAAGCGCCAGTTGGTACAAGGTGCGATATAACAATCAAGTCGGTTACGTATCATCTGGTTTTGTGCAACCATTTACCGGAAAAACTCCTATAAAATCACCGGTGATTCCAGCTAACAAACACGTGATTTTAATTGACGCTGGACACGGTGGGGGAGATGCTGGTGCAGTGACTTCAAACGGTACAGTTCAAGAAAAAGTACTCACCCTAAACATTGCTAATCGTGTGGCCGACGAACTAAAGAAAAACTATGAGCTTTATGAAGTGAAACTAACGCGCTCAAATGATAGATACTTGTCACTTGTTGAGCGGACCAATCTATCAGAAAGGCTTGATGCTGACGCTTTCATAAGCGTCCACATTAATTCTTCACCTTCTTTCGCTACAGGTCATGAAGCACTCGTCCCTACTTCTAGCGCGTACACCACAAATCCATATGCGAACGCTAGCCGCAGATTAGGTGAAGTAATTAATCAAGAAATCGCCATGAACGTTCCAGATTTTAAAAATCGAGGCGTTAAGCGACAAGATGTCTATGTGGTAGGAAGAAACACGGTACCTTCTACTCTCATCGAATATGGCTTTATTGCTAACTCAGTAGATCGCTCCTATATGTCGGGAAGTAACATGATCAAAGCAACCGCCAAAGGAATTGATAAATTTATGAAGAGTTACTACTAAATAAACACCAAACAAATACTAACAAACGATTTGACCACTGAATTTGAGACAAAATGTCCTAAATTCAGTGGTCATCATTCATTTCCTCATCAAAATGGCATTATAAGTATTTCTCTTGATATACTCGAATGACAATAAACTCAAAAGAACAACTGACATAGAAATGAAAAGAAATAGAAATATAGATGGTGAAGTAATATTGATACAATGATTCCGGTTCGAGTTTTAATCATGATACGAATACTTTTATCCAGCAACGCATTTTTTATAATAGAGATAAGTTACGGAGGCAACAACATTGTTTACCATGAAAAAAATTATAGCTTCAACTTTACTTGGTGTTATGTTAGTTCAAAGCGCATCCCCTTCTTACGCTTTAAACTTGACTGAAAAACAAAAAAATATCCAGCAGAAGCAAGCGCAAAATTCTACAGAGCAACGTAAAGCTAATACGTCAATTCAGCAGCGTGAACAAGATATCACACTCGAAGAACAGAAACTGAATGACTTGGAATCCGAGTTACAGGATATTATCAATGAGGTCACCCAGAAGAAGGCTGAAATTCGGACAACCCAAAAGAAAATTGCTCAGATTCAAACTCAAATTAAAGAATTCCAGAAAAAAATGAGCTCTCAAAAGACATTGATGGAAGAACGCATGGTCACGATGCAAAAAAACGGTGGTTCTTCTATAAACTGGGCTGAATTTATTTTTGGTTCAAAAGACTTTGGTGATCTGGTTTCACGCATGATCACCGCAGGGACGATTCAAGAAAATGATCAAGAACTTTTCAAAGAATATCAATCAACAAAAAATAAGCTTCAAATTGCTAAAGCTGAATTGGACACTGAAAAAGATAAGCTTATTAGTCAAAAAGAAGAGCTAGAGAATAGTCAGAAAAAATTGAACGGCAAAATTAAAGTGCGGGCTGCTCAAATAAAAAAATTAGAGGCCGAAAAAATCCAGTTCACATCTAAATTGGTAAGCTTGCAACAAATGGAATCGACGCTTCAAGAACAAGAAAAATCAATTCAAGCAGAGATTGAAGCCCAAAGGCTTGAAGAACAAGCTAAAATTCGTACCAAAGAGGCTGCGCGTAAAGCTGCAGAAGCAAAAAGTGCCGAAAAAAATGAAATCAGCGAGAATAAAGCCTCTCTCGAAAAATCACCAAACTCTGAGAAAGTGGTAAACACTTCAAAGACTACGGATTCACTCGCTTCTCCAACAAGTGGCGGAGTTTTTCAACGTCCAACCTCAGGTATCGTAACCCAAGGATGGGGTCCAGCAGGCGGGGCCAATGGCTACAGCTTCCATAATGCACTAGATACAGCTGGACCAGTAGGAACTCCTATTATGGCTGCTCAAACAGGAACTGTAACTCGAGCAGGCTGGGGTGGACCTTATGGAAATCATGTCATCATTACGCATGTCATAGGCGGTCAAGTTTGGACTACCCTTTATGCTCACATGAGCTCATTGTCCGTTTCCGCCGGACAACGTGTGACCCGAGGACAGAACATCGGTGCGATGGGGAGTACCGGAAATTCGACCGGTTCTCATTTACACTTTGAAGTCCATCGAGGAAACTATTCGTACTCAGCTACAAGTGCAGGGAATACAGTCAACCCATCCCAATTTTTCTGAATTTCAGAGGCGAAATTGTTTAACACTATATAATTACTTCAGTAAATCACTTAATATTTAGACCACAGAATATTAGATGCCCCGTAAAAGTTGGACCTGATAATCTAATTTTTATGGGGCGATTTTTATGTCCGAAAGCTTTTAAAGTCTCGGTGACCAAACGCTAACTGACTCGCAAGAAAAACTTCAGAAAGTTAGGATGAGCTTTCGTTCGTGCCCCCACCCCCCTACGAGTGCCTGGGGAATACAATCTCAGGTGCGACATACACATTCACTATGTAGATATTAAAAACGATATGGATGGGTAGACAATCTTTAATCGATTCAATCTTGAAGTACAGACTCTTCTCTCCTTTGATGACCTTCAACTGGCAATATACGTCGAGACGAACCTTAGGTTACTAAGGCCGTGTCTAACGGTCGATGATAAATTTACGGATATGAAGGTCCAAATTCAAACCTAGGTTGTCGAAGTCACCAGATGATCTATTTCATGATCCAACTTTTTGGATTAAGTTCAATTAATATCTTTTGAACTTAATATATAAAATTGAACTTAATATATAAAATGTACATTTCTTTATTTTTTATATAGAAAAGTAAACCAATCGAGCATACGACGCTCTATAAAGTCTTGAACCTTAAAAGTGACATGGGGTCTATGCTCGATAGCTAATAAGATTGCATGATCAGGTCACTTTTAATGTAATAATCAATACATCACATTTTCGTGTATGTTAATATTAAATCGTTTAAAGGAGAGAAAAAAGATGGCAAGGTTTTTTTCACTGTTGATTGTTTTGTTAGTATTATCTGGTTGTGGAAGTACAGTAAGCAATAATGGACCTGAAGTGATTCCAGAATTAATTGATGTACAATTTAAAACAGATCCTGAAATAGTAAAAGCAAACGAAGTTATTGAACTTATAGCAACTGTTTCTCAAGGAAACGAGAAAGTAGACGATGCGGATAAAGTTGAATTCGAGATATGGAAAGAAGGCCAAGAGGAAAGCCAACACGAAAAAATTGAAGCCAATTATCAACAAGACGGACTGTATGTAATTTCTTATATTTTTGAAGAGCCCGGTAAATACTTTATATATTCACATACGACAGCAAGAAGCTATCATTCTATGCCCAAAAACGAAATATTAGTAAAATAATAAATTTTAATTATTACAATTAATAATATAGACGAGCTAATCCATGATGAAAAAACTCGTTTTTATTGAATCGCGCGACAACATCAACCTTGTGATATATGCTCGAAAAATATCAATTTTATGATATATCCTTTCCGCTCCAATGTCTGATACGTCCATTCCGTCGCTCCACCTTGGAAACTACCATCAGTTGTATGCTTATATATAGGAATATAAACGCGAGTCAAATAGAGTCACATTGCTCAAACGCATCCTCATAAACTCGAAGGATGCGTTTTTTGTCCTGCTGAGTATTGCGGATACAGAGAGCCACTAGTGCGGACGACTGAGCGAGTCAATATGAAGAAAAAGGCCATCGACTCATCGATGGCCAAGATCTTAGCTTACCCCTAGCCCGTGGTGTTCCCTCATTGAGGTTTCGCCATCGACCAGGATTTTATAGGAGTCGTGTACGATCCTGTCGAGAATTGCGTCCGCGATTTGGTCCTGTCCTAGATTCGAATGCCACTCCGCGTGGCGTTAGACGCGCCCACGCTCTTGCTTTTGATTTTACCTTACGCTCCGTGCCTCCCGTTAGAAAGGGCCAGGAACATAGAGATGCGGCGGTGAGCCAGCAGCTCTTGTTATCGGGCCGTCAGGGGGGCAGCGGTGCGATGAGCGACTTCGCCTCCTGGTGTTAGACGCTCACGCATGAGCCCGGATCACCATTCCTTCTCCCATGCCCCGTCTTCCGATACGCCCCAATTGATTACGGCCACGAGTTTTTACCGCCTCTGCCATTTTATTTACCACCAAATGCCATGTTTGGTACCACTCAGTGACATATGTCGACCATCATGTGACTCAAAGTCCGTTGGACAAGGGATTGCGGCATTGTGAGCCATCGATTGCGGAC